>NZ_JBDUCX010000247.1:0-9847 GCF_040003245.1 Chthoniobacter sp. | reverse complement strand
GCCTGGTTTTTTTCGATTGAGACGCCACGGACGACGACGTTTTCCATATTCTTGGACTCCTCTTTGACGATGGTTCCCGGATTGTTGTTAAAGCTGCTGCGCACCTCGAAGATGACGCCAAATTTTTTCGCGAATTCCACCGAGCGCGACTGCATGACCTTCGAGCCGCTGGACGCCATCTCGAGCATCTCCTCGTAGCTGATCTCATCGAGCTTGCGCGCGCTGGGCACGATGCGCGGGTCGCAGGTATAGACGCCATCCACGTCGGTGTAGATCTGGCAGATGTCCGCCTTGATCGCCGCGGCGATGGCGATGGCGGTGAGATCGCTGCCGCCGCGCCCGAGCGTGGTGATGCGGCCATCGGTCGTCTCGCCCTGGAAGCCGGCGACGATGACGATGTTGCCGTTCTTGAGGTGCGCGTGGATTTGCTTCGGCGTGATGTTGGCGATCTTCGCCTTGGTGTGCACGCCATCGGTGATGATGCCCGCTTGCGCGCCGGTGAGCGACACGCCCTTTTTGCCGAGGCTGTTGATGGCCATCGCGGTGAGCGCGATCGTCGTCTGCTCGCCCGTGGAAAGGAGCACATCCATCTCGCGTTCCGTCGGGTTGCCAGAAACTTGCTTGGCCAGCTTGATCAGCCCATCGGTCACGCCGCTCATCGCGGAGACGACGACGACAACATCATGCCCCGCCTCCTGCGTGGCGATGACGCGCTTGGCGACATTGAGGATGCGTTCGGGATTGCCGACGGACGTGCCGCCGTATTTCTGGACGATGAGACTCATCGGAAAAGGGCTGGGAAATTGGCGGTCTGAAAGTGGGTTGTCAATCGCCGAGGTTTAGCGCTTTTCGATGCCCAGCGGAGCCCAGCCGACCTTGAGCTTGCGATCGTCCTGCACGGCGCGGAAAAGAAACGCGCCATCCGCCTGCGCCACGACGTGGCATTCAATGGGTGAACCGGGCTCGATCCCGCGCACGATAAAGGCCCCCAGCGGCTGGGCGTCGAGGCTGCCGCCGCTCTCGCCCTGCTGGAGCGAGACGCGCGTCTCGGCGCCGGCGGCCTTCCAGGGGAACGACGCCGTGGCCGGCACTTTCGCGCCCGCGGGGAGCACGATGCCGCCTTCTTCGCCGTCGATGGTGAGCAGGACCGGCCGTTGCAGGAAACCGGCCTGGTGCACTTCGAGTTGCACGCCGCAGCCGGTGAGTTCACCCGACCATGCCTCGATCGTCTGGACCACGGCGGCCTTGAAATCCGCGGGCACTTCGCCCGTGACCGCGTCGCGCAGGACGCGGATCGCATCTTCCGTGAGGCCGGTCTGCTGCAAGACCTGCGCGTAATTCCAGTTGAGCCGCTTGGTGAATTTGCCGCTGTCCACGATCGGCTTGATGACGCTGACCAGCTTTTGAAAATCGCGCGCCTCACCGAGTGCCGCCGTGAAGTGCAACAGCACGTCCTCGACTTCCGGCGCCAGCTCGTAGGCCTTCTCGGCCCACTTCACCGCGGGCTTCACGTCCGCGCGCTTGCGGGCGACATTGCTGGCCAAGATATAGGCCATCCACGATTTGCGCTCCTCGCCGAAGCGCGCGAGGGCCGCTTCCTTGGCCGGGTCGTGCTCCTCGGCATTCAGGCCGAAGCGAATGCCCAGCGGCGCCTGCGCATTGGGGTCGATCTCCAGCACCCGGTCCAGCGCCTTGGCCTCGGTCGCGGAATCGCCCAGCGCGTTGCACACTTGCGCGAGATAGAAGAAGCCGCGCGGATCCTCGGGTTGCTGCACGGTGAATGGCTCGATAGTCGCGCGCGCCTCCTCCAACTTGTTCTGCGTTCGATAGGCCATGGTCAGCGCGATCACGGCGCGGGCGTCGTCCGGCTTCAAGGTCTGCGCGCGCTGGAGCGCGGCGAGGCCGGCCTCGGGGGCGAATCCTTCGCGGAGCAGTTGCTCGCCGTAGTTCAGGAGTTGATCGGGATCGTTGATCAACGACTGCACCTGCCGCATGGCCATCTGGTTGAAGGTCGGCAGATCCATGTAGAAGGCGGACTCCGGGTCATCGGCCTTGCGCAGCAGCTTCACGAGCTCGCGCATTTGCACGAGACCATCCAGCGCCGTGCGGTCCTGCGGGGAGACGGCCAGTGCATTCTTGAAAGCGGCGACGGCCTTCTCGCGCTCGCCCCGCGTGGCTTCCACCACGCCGATGCTGTTCCAGATCGCCACGCCGCGCGGCGACTTCTCCGCCGCCTGCTCGAAAAGTTCCACCGCACCCTCGTCGTCGCCTTCCAGCCGCGCCAGCGAGCCGCGGTGATAAAGCGCGAACGCCGTGTCCGGAAACTGCTCGTCGAATTGCTCGAGCAACTCATAGGCGCGCACGATCTCGGAGTTCTGCACGGCTTCGCCAAAATCATCGAGATGCTCCGAGGCCTTGAGAAATTTGCTCCACGGCTCCGGGGCGTCCGCGCCCATCGCCTCGATGGCGTCGAGCAGGTGGTTCATCTCGAAGGGGTCACTATTGGCCAGCGCCGGGTCGATACCGGCCGGCCAGGGGATGCGATTGGGCAAACCGAAGAACTCCAGTTCCCAGGAGGTCGATTCAATCCAGCGATAAGGGGCGTCGGTCATGATGGGATTCACGATAGGTAAAAGGGGGGCGCAGCATCGCGGGCCGGGCGGATGGTGTCAACCTGAGGGGAGGTTACGTTTCAGGTTTCTGGTTTTCCCCTAAGGTTGGAGTGTCAGAAAAAAATCTCGCACCTTAAATCACCTTAAGTGGGCTTAAGGCACCTTAAATGGGGAGGTTGGAGCCCGGTTCGACCAAAGGTCCGGCATGAAAAAATTGCAGGCACGATTAGACACGATCCGGCACGATTGACTGCGACTGTCGGTGAGCGTCGCCACCCCTTGTGAGCACGCTGCATGTGACGTTTCGATCCGCTCGATTGGGTGCGATTTACTCAGATGGAAAAACTGGTTCAAGTGAAATGCCGGTTGGGATCCGCGCCAAGCACGCCAGGGACGCCAAGGACTGGGGATGAGCACCGATTGCCTGGCATCCCTGGCGCCCATGGCCTGCTGCGTGGGTTGGAAGAATTAAAAAATCCGGCACGATTAGGTGCGATTGGGTGCGATTTACTCTGCTTGGAGGGGAGACGCCGTCCTGGCACGCCAAGACATGGCGACGCTGCTGCCGGACAGGCCGGCAGTGAGAAATTCCCAAGAATGGTCGTTCCACGTTGTGAAGCATTGTGTGATGCAATTTGTCTCTCCTCTCCCAAGCCAGCCCCAACTAACCTCCCACCTCTCCTCCACCCGCAACTACAGTCTGGCACCCTGTGGGCCTGCTGTCAAGTGAACCCCTCCCCCTTGGAATAAGCGGCACTACTTCTTTTGCCAACGGTCGGCTTGCTCCAGGACGCCGCGCGGGGCGTCGCCGTTCAGCCAGGCTTTCGCGGCCTTGTCGTCCTTCAGGTAGGCGTCCCAAAAGGCCGTGCTGAGGGCGAGGATGGCGCGGTGGTGATTCGGGTTGCGGGGCTCGCGATCACCGGGGAGGGCGCGGTCGGAAAAGGCGGAGTGTTCGGCCTTGTCGAGCACGACCTCGTACTTGTCGCCCGGCGGCAGGGCCGGGAAGACGGCCTCGCGCGACTCCACCGTCGCCGTGCCGACGAAGGCCACGTCCTTCGTGCCGGTCATGAGCATCCAGGGGATCGTCACGGCGCCGAAAGCGGTTTGGGCATCGCCGATCGTGGGCGCATTTGGGCTGAACATGACCGCCGCGCGGATGCGCGGATCGGTGAAGCGCTTCCCGATCTCGCCGGGAAAAGTCTGCCCACTTACACCCTGCGTGGTCTGCGCGCCAAAGGAATGGCCGGACATGCCGATGTGGCTCAAGTCGAGGCGTCCCGCCAGCGGATGCCCGGATTCCTTGTTCCAGAGGGCGAGTTGGTCGAGCACCACCGGCACATCCTGCACGCGCAAGACGAGATTTTGTGCGGACGCGGCCTTTTTCAGCGCGGCCATGCGCTCCGCAGCGGCGACGTCCTGCCACACCGCATTGTCGCTGCCCGCATGCTGGAGGAAGACGCCCACATACCCACGCCCCGCCCAGTGCTCGCCAAGGTACGGGTTGTTTTCGCGCGAGCCGCCGAGGCCGTGACTGAAGATTACCACCGGCGCGGGTGCGGATGCCGCAGGCAGGTAGACACGGATCGGAATGTCCCGGTTGCGCGCGGCATCGTGGACGGTGAGATCGAGGGGTGCAGCCGCGGGCTTGGCCAGCACGGCCAGCGGATCATAACTCGCCGCTTTCGCCGCCATGGCCGCACAGGCGAAGGTGAGGATGCAGAGACTCCGATGGAAAATGGATGCGGCTTTCATGCGTTTCAGGGAGACGGCATGACTGGGCTGTTGGTTACAGCCCTCGAATCACTCTCAGAGATTGTAAAATAATTACCGCTCGCTTCATGGTGTCATTCTGAGCGGAGTGTGACGCAGTCGAAGAACCCCGTCGCTCTACCAAAGATCATCGCTGGTTATTCGACGGGGTCCTTCGACTTCGCTCAGGATGACTCCCGAGGAGAAAGCTGCTACCGCAGGAGCCGCACGGAGGCGTCCTTCAGTGCTTCGAACACGATGGGCCAGGACGCTGCCGGCGAGAATCGGTCGGCAGCGCGCAAGAGCAGATCGCCATCCGCAGGGGTGGCGGTGAGCCAGAGGACACCGTCGAGCACCTGGATCTCGCGGACTCCGTCGCTCCGGTCGACGCGGTACACTTCGCCTCGCGCGAGCTGGAGCGACATGGGGCGCGCATTGGTCACGTTTGCGGCCGCCGAGATTCCCGAGCCGAAGGCCGGGAGAGGGTGCGCGACGCGAGCAGCCATGGAGTCGAGGGGACGACGGAGGGATGATCCAGGAGCGGGCAGGGTTTTCATAACAGGCATAGTTTGCGCCCGGTCGATGCGTTGCGACAGATGCAGCCAAGGAGATAGCGGGCTTGTACAGTTGCCAACTGTACAGCTCGAAACGCCGCTCATCTGTATCTGTGCAAATGTGATTTCCGGCGTATGCTGCTCTCATGAACGCCCTCGGAAACTCGGTGGCCGATCCCCTGTATCAGCAGCTCGCGGATACCCTTGAAGAAATGATCCAGCACCGTTCGCTGCGGCCGGGCGATCGCATGCCGTCGCTGCGGCAGTTCAGCCGGCAGCGGCGGGTGAGCGTGCCGACCGCGCTGCAGGCTTATGCGATGCTGGAAGATCGCGGGCTGCTGGAAGCGCGGCCGAAATCGGGGTTTTACGTGCGGGCCAGCCGGGCGGATGCGGTGCGCCCGCCGAGCTCCGGCTCGCCTTTGCCGCGCGTCACAGACTACTCGAAGCTCGATCCGCTGCAGGCCATTCTCGCCTCGCAGAACGCGCCGGACTTGATTCCGCTGGGGGTGGCGCTGCCCGATCCGAAAATCCTGCCGCAAGCCCGGATGGCCCGCGAGTTGAGCGCGGCGGCGCGGCGCCACAGCGTGCAGTGTTCCACCTACGACGTGCCGCCGGGTTGTGCGGCGCTGCGCGGCGAACTGGCGCGGCGCTCGCTCGACTGGGGATGCGCGCTCAACCCGGAGGATTTCATCCTCACCAATGGCTGCACGGAAGCGCTGTCGCTGGCGCTGCACGCCGTGTGCCAGCCGGGGGATACCGTGGCGGTCGAATCGCCCACCTATTTTGGCCTGGCCGCTTTGTTGCAGGAACTCGGGCTGAAGGCGCTGCCCATTCCGGTGGATGCCGAGCGCGGTGTGAATCTCGACGTGCTCGAACAGGCGCTGCGCAAGACGCGCGTGGCGGCTTGCGCGTTCATCGCCAGTTTTCATAACCCCGTCGGCTCCTGCATGTCGGACGAAGACAAGCGCCGGCTCTGCACCCTGCTGGCGCGGCACTCCATTCCCTTGATCGAGGACGACATCTACGGCGACCTGCAGCACACCGGCCCGCGCCCACGCTGCCTGCGCGCTTTCGATGACAACGTGATCCTGTGCAGCTCGTTTTCCAAGACACTGGCGCCGGGGCTGCGGCTCGGTTACATCGCGCCGGGGGCGCGCTGGAAGGACCGTGTGATGCGCCTCAAGCAAACGACGACGCTGGCGAATGTGGGCCTGCCTTCCTTTGCCCTCGCGGCGTATCTCCGCGAAGGCGGCTACGAACGTTACCTGCGCAAGGTGCGCGGCATTTACCGGCAGCAGGTCAATCATATGCGCGAACTGCTGGCCCACGCACTGCCGGAAGGCATCGCCCTGTCGCGGCCGCGGGGAGGTTTCGTGCTGTGGTGTGAATTGCCCCCGCAACTCGATGCGGTGCAGCTTTCGCGGAGCGCGCAGCGGGTAGGCATCAGCATCGCGCCCGGTCCGCTGTTTTCGCCGCGCGGCGAGTTTGCCAATTTCATGCGGATCAATTGCGGCTATCGCATCGACGCGAAGATCGAAGGCGCGGTGATGACGCTGGGCAAGCTGGCGAAGGATCTTTTGCGGCGGAAAGGGTGACGGTCGACGGGCGACTGGGCGAAAATCCGGATTCCATCCGTCTCATTACACGATTAATAGAGCGGTCACTTCCCGCACTCCATGAGCTTACCGGTATTCCGTTACCATCCCGACCCGCTCGCCACCGGCAGCATCAAGCCTTCCAATGCCGACTGTATTTGTTGCGGACAGGCGCGTGACTATATCTACACGAGCCACACTTATTGCCCTGAAGAAGTAAACAACGCACTGTGCCCTTGGTGTATTGCCGACGGCTCTGCGGCTGAGCGATTCGACGCGTTATTTTCCGACGACCATCCCCTCGTCCAAGCGGGTGTTCCCGAAGCAGTGGTTGAAGAGGTCACTCGCCGCACGCCCGGTTTTACGTCATGGCAGCAGGATGAGTGGCTGTGCTGCTGCGGCGATGCTTGTGAATTTCACGGCGATCCGAGCCGGGCACATCTGGCAGCACTCACAGGGCCTCCACTCGAACAACTTCTCACTCGATTACGTTGGACACGTGAGCAATGGGTCAAATTTCTCGGGTTCTACCAACCCAAAGGAAGCCCATCGGTTTATCACTTCATTTGCCGTCATTGCCGACAACCCAAGTATGGTCTCGATTTTGACTGATGAATGACGGCCGGAGTTCGAGAGTCGACTGCTTCAACCCTTTCAGGGTTGGGCCGCTTTTTTTAGAACACCCAAGGTAGCTCGTGCCTCGCAACCCTGGGCTGGATGATGAAACGCCTTTGGCGTTTTCCACCGCGAGTGCCAAAGGAACGATAGTCTCTGCCTGCGGACACTTACCCCGCGATCAACCGCAGGATCTCGCTCTTTTCCGCCTTGGCGGGGATGACGCTGCCGCATTGTTCGCGGGCGATGTCGGGGTCCTTGAGGCCGTGGCCGGTGACGGTGCAGACGATGCGCGCGCCCTCGGGGATGTGCGGGATCGGGCAGGTCGGGATCGGGTTTTCGAGGCTCTTGAAGAGGCCGGCGATGCTGGCGGCGCTGGCGGGCTCGACGAAGATGCCTTCGTGCGAGGCCAGCCATTGCTGGGCGGCGAGGATCTCGGCGTCGGTGACGATGTCGATGCACCCTCCGCTGTCGGTGACGGCGGCGCTGGCCAGCTTCCAGCTCGCGGGGTTGCCGATGCGGATGGCGGTGGCGATGGTCTCGGGTTTCTCGATGATCTTGTTGTAGAAAATGGGGGCGCTGCCAGCGGCCTGGAAGCCGCACATGCGGGGGCGCTTGGTGGCCTTGCCGAGCTGGTGGAATTCCGTGTAGCCCATCCAATAGGCGCTGATGTTGCCGGCGTTGCCGACGGGCAGGATGTGGATGTCGGGCGCGTCGCCGAGGACGTCGATGATCTCGAAGGACGCGGTCTTCTGGCCCTGGAGGCGGTAGGGATTGATGGAATTGACGATGGCGATGGGCTCGGTCTCGCCGATCTCGCGGACGAGGTTGAGGGCGTCGTCGAAATTGCCGTCGATGGCCACGACCTTGGCGCCGTACATGAAGGCCTGGGCGAGCTTGCCGAAGGCGATCTTGCCCGCGGGGAGGAGGACGATGCAGGCGATGCTGGCGCGGGCGGCGTAGGCGGCGGCGGCGGCGCTGGTGTTGCCGGTGCTGGCGCAGATGACGGCCTTGGCGCCGTCTTCCACGGCTTTCGAGAGGGCCATGGTCATGCCGCGGTCCTTGAAGGAGCCGGTGGGATTGAGGCCCTCGTACTTGATGAAGACTTCGCTGCCGCGGCCGACGCGGGCACTGAGCTTCGGCGAATGGATCAGCGGGGTGCTGCCTTCGTTGAGGGAGATGAACGGCGTGGCGTCGGTGACGGGGAGATACTCGCGCCACCGGGCCATCACGCCGCGGTCATGGAGCGTGCGGGCGATCATGCAAAATTTTCCACGCGGATCATGCGCGGGGTTTTCTTTACGCACTCCAGCGCGCCGATCTTCTCGAGCGCGGTGTTCATCTGGCCGTGGGTGGCCTTGTGCAGGACGAGGATGAGCGGGACGGCGGCGCCCTCGTCGCCCTCGGGCTGGAAGATGGAGGAGATGCCGATGTTCAAGCTGCCGAGAATGCCGGCGACCTGGGCGATGACGCCGGGGCGGTCTTCGACGGTGAGGCGCAGGTAGTATTCGGAGACGATGTCATCGATCGGCGTGCAAGTGCCGTAGAGGCCGTGCGGCATGAAGCCGTAGTTGCTGCGCGGCGCTTGCAGGGCGGCGGCGGCTTCGGCGAGGTCGGCGATGACGGAACTGGAAGTGGGATCCTGCCCGGCGCCGCGGCCGTAGAAGAGCGTGTCGCCGACGATATCACCGTGGACGGCCAGGGCGTTGAAGACGCCGTTGACGCTGGCGAGCACGTGCTTCTCCGGGATGAGCGTGGGATGCACGCGCACCTCGATCTCGCCCTTCGCGTCGGCCTTGATGATGCCGAGCAGCTTGATGGAGTAGCCGAGCTTTTTGGCGAAGCAGATGTCGTTGGCGGTAATTTGCTCGACGCCCTCAACGAAGATCTTGTCGGTCGGCACCCAGAAACCGTAAGCGAGCGAGGCGAGGATGACGGCCTTGTGCGCGGCGTCCCAGCCGTCGACGTCGAGCGTCGGGTCGGCCTCGGCGTAACCGGCCTCCTGTGCCTCGACGAGCGCCTCGGCGAAACCGAGCCCGCTCTCGACCATGCGCGTGAGAATGTAGTTGCTCGTCCCGTTGATGATCCCGTGAATCGACTGGATGTGATTGCCGATGAAAGCCTCGCGGATCGACTTGATGATCGGGATGCCACCAGCGACCGCCGCCTCAAAAAAAACCGGCACCTTATGCTTCGTCGCGGCCTCGAAAATCTCGCGGCCGTGCTCGGCGAGGAGCGCCTTGTTGCCGGTGACCACGATCTTGCCGCGCTCGATGGCGCCGAGCATGAAGCGCAGGCTTTCTTCCTTCTGCCCCATGAGCTCGACCACGATCTGGATCGACGGATCGTCGAGCAAATCCTGCCACTGGGTGGTGATGAGTTCCGGGGGCACGGCGACGCCGCGATCCTTCTTGGGATCGCGCAGGGCGATTTTTTTGACGTCGAGCTCGAAACCGAGCCGTTCCCGGAGCAGGGCGCGATTCTGCGTCAGGTGTTTGAAGACACCTGCGCCGACATTGCCCATACCAGCGAGTCCAATGGCGAAGTGCTGCATGCGAAAGGGCGCGGAATATCGCCGCGCGGGGAATCGGTGTAAAGTCGGAAGGCGAAGAAGAAATGGAACCGCGGAGACGCAGAGGCGCGGAGAAGAAAGAGAGGCTTCTCACTGAGCAGACTGCATTTTCCTCTGCGCCTCGGCGCCTCGGCGGTTTCCAAAAACTTA
>NZ_JBDUCX010000058.1:0-31175 GCF_040003245.1 Chthoniobacter sp. | reverse complement strand
TCGGCAGCGGCATGAGCTACGGCCACAGTCACGGCAACGCCAATCTCCCGACGATCCTCGCCGGCGGGAAGGGGCTCGGCCTGAAACATGGCCAGCACATCGACTACAACCTGCCGGGCATCAAGAACTACAACCTGGCGAACGCCGCCGAGCATTACGGCCTGTGCCACAAGCCCACCGACGGCAATGCCCGCCTGACTAATCTGCTGTTGACGATGATGCAGAAGATGGAAGTGAACGCGGAGCAGTTCGTCGACAGTCTCGGGCCGGTGTCGGAAGTCGTGGCCTAGGATGAATCCGCGCGTCCTCGTCTGCCTGTGGGGGTTGCTGGTGTCGTTCGGCATTCCGCCTTCGTCCTTCGCGCAAGCGTTTGCGTTCCGCACCGATGGCGGCGACGAAAAGCTCCCGTGGTTCCAGCTCAAGCCCGGCGAATTTCCGCCGGAAGGCTCGGCGCACCACATTGCGGGAGAGCTGATCGCTCTCGATCACCTCAACCGCTCCGGCATTCTGCGGCAGGACCGCACGGATGCGATCAGCCGCAGCCATTGGGATGAACAGTTGCCGTTCACCATGTTGTCTTTCGGCTCACTGAGCTACCACGGTGCGCCGGCGGAGATGCGCGACATTCCCATCGGCACGCATTTGCACGGGCAGTTCTATTTCGAGGAGAAGGCCGGGAAGGATGGCAAAGGCGCGTTCACCAAGGCGGTCCGTCTCGAGGATGACTTCAGCTTCTTCGTCCGGCAGCAGCGCGTGTGGCGGGTGGGTGCGGTCGATTTGGAAAAGGGCACGCTCACGGTCACGAGCGTCGGCGCCGAGGGGCCACAGGCCGAGGCGAAGCCCACGGCCTTCGTGGTGAACGCGGCGACGCGGGTTTGGAAGGGGCGAGCCATTGGCGGGCTCGCCGATCTCACGCCGGGGCAATCCGTCTTGATCAATCTCACCGTCTGCACGCTCAAGGGTCCGGGCCGTTGCACCGATATCTGGCTGGATGCGGAAAGCCGCACCGTGGCCAGCGCGCAGCAAGTGGAAGTGCACCGCCAGTTCCAACGCGAGCACGGTCTCGCCGGCTGGGTCGAGGAAGTGGACAACCAGCAAGGCATCATCACCATGGCGCTGTTCGCGGGGTTCGATCCGAAGCTGCTGGAGGATTTCGCGGTCAACGCGCCCGTGTCGTCGGCCGTGGCGGAGGACTCGCTGCGCACCTACGATCAAGGCAGCGACCGGATGAAGGGCGACGTCCTCGAATTGCAAAATGTCCCTCCCGGCCCCGGCGACAGCGGGATCCGGATCAAGTTCAAGCCGGTGACGTTGCTGGAAGGCAACCGCCCGAAGAGAATCCTCCGCCTCTTCTCTGGAAAATGGAAGGTCGACGATATTCCGAAGGAAGAGCGGCTTTACCAATAGCCCGGAGGAGACCGCCATAGCCCGCAGGCGATTAAATTAGACCCCGCATATTTATATACATACGCAATATATATTATATACTTATGTTAAACAAATCGTTACTGGTGGGAATTAATTGGAATTAAATTTTCCACCGCCATGATTTTTGGCGCCAGTCGTGCACAGCTTGGCGCGGACGTTGATTTAACAGAACCAACGGGAGAAGATGCGGTTCAACCCCCAATGAAAAATCCCCTCGCCCTCCTCTGCGCGGTTTGCTGTCTCGCTTCCACTGCGATCGTCCATGCAGAGCCGGCGGCGGAGGCGCAGGCCATCCTGGAAAAGTCCGGCGTGCAGGGTGGGCTCGTCGTCCATCTCGGGATCGGTGATGGCGCGCTCACCGCCGCACTACACGCGAATGACAGCTACACCGTGCAAGGCCTCGACACCGACGCGGCGCGCGTGGCGAAGGTCCGCGAGACGCTTTTCGCCAAGGGTGGTTATGGGCCGGTGAGCGTCGATCGCTTCGACGGCAAGGCGCTCCCCTACATCGATAACTTCGTGAACCTCCTCGTCGCCGAAAACACCGGCGGCATCTCGATGGAAGAGATCCAGCGCGTGCTGGTCCCGAACGGCGTCGCGCTGATCAAGCAAGGCAACGAGTGGCAGAAGACGGTGAAGCCAAAGTCCGGCGTGTTCGACGAATGGACGCACTACTACTACGACGCCAAGGGCAATGCCGTCTCGAAGGACAAACAAGTCGGGCCACCCACGCGCTTGCAATGGGTGGGCAGCCCGCGCTGGTCCCGGCATCACGATCGCATGTCATCGCTCAGCGCGGAGGTCTCCGCCGGCGGCCGCATCTATTACATCATGGACGAGGGCTCGCGTGTCTCGATCCTGCTGCCTTCGCACTGGAGCCTCATGGCGCGCGACGCCTTCAACGGCATGATACTGTGGAAAAAGCCGATCGAGAATTGGAGCGATCACATGTGGCCGCTGAAGTCGGGTCCCACGCAGCTCACGCGCCGGTTGGTCGCGGATGGCGATCACATCTTCGTGACGCTCGGCATCGGCGAACCCATCGCGCGCGTCGACGGTGCGACGGGCAAGGTCATCCGCACCTATCCCGACACCAAGGGCGCAGAGGAAATCCTGCACGTCGACGGCGTGCTCTACTCGCTGGTCAATCCCGGCGACTGGGCGCTGAAGGACTACGCGCCAAAACTACAGAGCGATCAAAAGCGCGTGCAGGACGAATACGAGTGGGACAAGAAACCGCGCATGCTCGTGGCGGTGGATGCGAACACCGGCCAGCTTCTATGGAAAAAAGAGAACACGCTCATCGCGCCCATCACCCTGGCGAGCGACGGCCGGCACGTGGTTTACTACAATGGCGACCAGCTCATCTGCCTCGACGCGAAGAGCGGTGAGCAGCGTTGGGCCAGCGAATCCGAGCCGAAGCGCAGCCTGCTGGAATACAACTTCGGCCCGCGCGTGCTGATCACCGGCGAGACCATTCTCTACGCCGGCGGCGATGGCTCGGAGAAAGGGATCGATGCCACCAGCGGCAAGGAACTGTGGAAAGCACCGCACCAAAAATCCGGCTACCGCTCGCCGGAAGACCTGATCGTGGCCGGTGGGCTGGTGTGGAATGCGCCGACGACGAACAGCAATAGTTCGGGCGAATTCATCGGCCGCGATCCGCGCACCGGAGCGGAGAAGAAACAGTTTTCGCCCGATGTGCCGGATGGCACGTATTGGTTTCATCACCGCTGTTACATCGCCAAGGCAACGGAGGATTACATCATCCCGTCGCGCACCGGGATCGAGTACGTGGACATCAACAAGGAGCACTGGAATCTCGACCACTGGGTGCGCGGCGCCTGCCTTTACGGAGTATTGCCGGCGAACGGGCTCACCTATGCGGGGCCACACAATTGCGCGTGCTACCCGGAGGCAAAACTCGACGGCTTGAATGCGCTCTCCGCAGCCACGTCGCCGTATCCCGCGGTGCCACCCGATGAGCAGCGCCTCGAGCACGGCCCAGCGTGGGGGCAACCGCTGGACGACAAAAAATCGGGCGCGCTCGACTGGCCAACCTATCGCCACGATACCGAGCGCAGCGGTTACGCCGACCAGCCGCTGGCCAACGATCTCAGCAAGGCCTGGAGCGCGGACCTCGGCGGGAAGCTCAGCGCCATGACCGTCGCCGATGGCAAGGCCTTCGTGTCGCAAATCGACGCACACACGCTCCATGCCCTCGACGCGAACACCGGCCAGCCGCTCTGGCACTTCATCGCCGGGGCACGCGTCGATTCGCCGCCCACGATCTGGCAGGGTCGCGTGCTCTTCGGCTGCATGGATGGCTGGGTGTATTGCCTACGCGAAAGCGATGGCGCGCTCATCTGGCGTTTCCAGGCCGCGCCGAATGCGCGCCAGCACGGCGCCTTCGAGCAGGTCGAGAGCGTGTGGCCGGTACACGGCAGCGTGCTCGAGGAAAAGGGCGTGATCAGCCTGGTGGCCGGGCGCTCCTGCTTCCTCGATGGCGGGCTGCGTTTCCTGCGCCTCGATGCGGCGACGGGCAAGAAGCAGGTCGAGCAGGTTTACGACGACAAGGATCCCGACGCGCCCGACCACAGCTTGCAGGAGCGCCACAAGACGCTGCAGATGCCCGTGGCGCTCAACGACATTCTCTCGAGTGACGGCAAGGTGATGTATCTGCGCTCGCAGAAGATCGGCGACGATGGCGTGCGCATCGATATCGGGCCCGTGAGCGGCAATCCCGTACTGCAAGGCTCCGCCCAAAAAGGCGAAGGACGGCACCTTTTCGCCCCGATGGGTTTCCTCGACGACACCTGGTTTCACCGCAGCTACTGGGTTTTCGGCAAGAGCTTTGCCGGCGGCCACAGCGGCTATTTCCAGGCGGGCAAATACACACCCGAGGGCCGCATCCTCGTGCACGACGACAAGAACGTCTTCGGCTATTCGCGCCTGCCGCAATATTACAAGTGGACGACGACGATGGAGCATCAGCTCTTCTCCGCCTCGAAGGACGCGCCCGATGTGGTCGTAAACGCGAACGAAGGGGGCGGGGGCGGCGCGAAGAAAAAGCAGGCGGCGGCGGCCGCCGCGAAAGCAGCGGCGGTGCACCCGTCGGTGAAGTTTGACGCCACGAAGATCGATCCTTCGAATACGCCGCTGACGGTTGAAGCGTGGATCCTGCCCGACGGCCCCGACGGGGTCATTGCACAGCATGGCGGAGGCGCTACCGGTTACGCGCTCGCCTTGCAGGAAGGACGCCCCGGTTTCTCCGTGCGCGCGGAGAAGACGCTGGCCACGGCGGAGTCCGCACGGGCGCTCGATCAAGGCTGGCACCACATCGCCGGCGTGCTCACCGCCGACAAAAAGCTGCTCCTCTTTGTGGATGGGCAGCTCGCCGCGGAAACGAAAGCCACCGGGTTCATCGCCCGCCGCCCGAACCAGGGGCTCGTATTAGGCGATGCCCCCGGCTCGAAGGTGAGCGATTTCGGCAACGGCGCGCCGTACACCGGCCTGCTCGATCAATTTGCGGTGTGGCCGAAGGCACTCGGCGAAGGCGACATGCTCGAACACGCCAATGGCGGCAATTACATCAAGCGCGGCAACGGCGCGCTCATCGCGTGCAGCTTCGATACCGGCACGGCGGGCGATGACGCCGGTGGCGTGCTGATCGGCGCGATGAGCGGCATCGATATTGGCAAGGGTAAGAGCGGCAAGGCACTGTGGTTCCATAAAGCAGGCAATGCGGCCCCGGTAGTCGCCGGAGAGAATGCCAAGGGGGGCGACCAGGAGCAGGCCGCCGCCAAGCTCCCCGCCGGCAGCTTTGTGCAACACCAATGGAACACGCATTCGCCCGTCTTTGCCCGGGCGATGGCCATGGCGAAAGGCACGGTCTTCGTGAGCGGCCCACCGGACATGATCGACGAGGAATATGCGTTCCAACGGATGTCGCAGAAGGATCCGGCCATTTATAAAGACCTCGAGGAACAGGACGCGGCGCTGGATGGAAAATCCGGCGGCACCCTGCTCGCGGTGAAGACGGACAAGGGCGAAATCGCAGGTGACGTGAAGCTCGACAGCCCACCGGTGTGGGATGGCATGGCCATCGCGCAAGGCCGGCTGTACGTCGCCAGTGTCGATGGAAAAGTGACGTGTTACGGACGAAAGTAGCGCCTATGATGAGGCGCCTCGCCTATTTTAACCACAAAGGCACGAAGACACAAAGAGGGGGGGTAGGGCGCGTGTCCCCACGCGCCGGGAGTTACCACCAATCCACTTCGCGACTTCGTGTCTTCGTGGTTCTCTTCCTCTCACTGGCCGCGACGCTGCACGCCTGCTCGGTGCCCGTCTTCCGTTACGCGCTGGATCGCTGGCCAGCGGACGCCTATGGACTCGAAGTCTCGGTTGACGACGCGAAGGACGAAGCGGTCGCGCGGTTTCTGCGGAACTTCACCGACAGCACACCGCTGAATCTCGCGCCGGTCCGCTCGAACGAGACCAGTCCCTCGCGCCTTACCTTTCCGCACGCCGCCGAGGGCGCAGCGCCGATGTGGTCCGATGCACTGGGTTCCAGCACGCTGCCATTGCTCACTGATTCACCCGCCCGCACGGAGCTCGCCCATCGCATCCTCGCCGGCGAAACTGCCGTCTGGCTGCTGGTCGAGAGTGGGGACCGCCAAGCCGACGACCGCGCCGCAGCCGCGCTGGAGAAGCGGCTGCATTATCTCGAACAAGCCGCCGACATCCCGCAGATCGATCCCGACGATCCCTCCAGTGAACTCGGCCCGGGGCCGGTCCTGCGGGTGAAGTTTTCCCTCCTGCGCGTGCACTGGGACGACGCGGCCGAGCAGCCGTTTTTGAAAATGCTGGCCGGCCCGAAACACGACACTGCGCCGTCCACCGGCCCCTGGCTGGCGCTGGTCTTTGGCCGCGGTCGCGTGCTCGGCGCGTGGCCGGCGGAGGGTTTCGGCGACGAACAAATCGACGAGGCGTGCATGTTCCTGCTCGGCGCCTGTTCCTGCCAGGTGAAGCGTATGAATCCCGGTTGGGACTTGCTGCTCAACGTGGATTGGGACGGGGCCCTGCAAGCCATCGGCTATCCGAAAAATGCCGAAGCGCCCACGGAGGTGGTCCGGGTTTCAAATCCGGCTTTCGCGAAGCCGCTGAAAGTGGAGACGGTCACCATGGCCGCGATTGCGCCAGCCAAAACCGCCCTGCCTGCGAATCGCGACGCAGGCCGCACCGCCGGATTCGCGGCAGTAGTCATGCTTCTGCTTGGCAGCGCCCTCGCGTGGCGCACAATGCGAGGCCAACCGTGAAAAAACTCGCCGCCATTTTTCTTCTGCTTGCCGTGCTCCTCGGTGGTGTGGCGATCTACCAGCACCGCTTCGCCCCTTCCGCCGGAACCCCGACGTTGACTATCTATTGCGCGGCCGGGCTCAAGAAGCCCGTCGACGCCATTGCCGAGCAGTACCGCCAGGAAACCGGCGTGGAAGTGCGGCTGCAATTCGGCGGCACCGGCACGCTGCTCAGTGCGTTGCGCGTGGCGAAGCAGGGCGACCTTTTCATCGCCGCCGATGAAGGTTCGGTGGCCGACGCACGCAAGGGTGACACCATTCGCGAGGTCCTCCCGCTCGCCGTCCAACATCCGGTCATTGCCGTGCACAAGGGTAATCCAAAAAATGTCCTGGCCCTCGCCGACCTGCTGCGAGATGACGTGAAAGTGGCGCTGGCCAATCCAGAGGCAGCCAGCATTTCGCGCGTCTCGCGCAAGGCGCTCGGTGAAACTTGGGAAAAACTCGCCGCACATGCGACGGTGATGAAACCGACCGTCACCGAGATCGCCGCGGATGTCAGCCTTGGCACCGTGGATGCAGGAATCATCTGGGACGCGACCGCCGCGCAATTCAAGGAAACCCAAGCCATCGATGTGCCTGAACTCGAGAAGTCCAAGGAAAATGCCTCCGCCTGCGTCCTCTCCTTTTCCACACAGCCGACCGCGGCGCTCCGCTTCGCCCGCTATCTCACAGCGCCGGAAAAGGGCGGAGCGATCTTCAAGGAGAATGGCTTTACCCCCGCGGGCGGCGACAAGTGGGTCGACGTGCCGGAACTGATTCTCTACAGCGGGGGCGTGAACCGGCCCGCGATTGAAGGCCTGCTCGGCCAATTTCGCGACCGCGAAGGCATCAAGCTCACCACCGTCTTCAACGGCTGTGGTATCCTCTGCGCCTCGATGAAAACGATGGGCGGCACGAGCAATCCGAAATTTCCCGACGCCTACTACGCTTGCGATCTGTGCTTCGTCCCACCGGTCGCGGATGTCTTTCCCGAGGCCGTCATTCTCACCGAGACGGACATCGGCATCGTCGTGCCGAAAGGCAATCCGCACGGCGTCAAGACCCTCGCCGATCTTGCGCAGCCGAACTTGAAGGTCGGTCTCTGCAACGCGGAACAGGCGACGCTGGGCTACATGACGCGGGGCATGCTCAAGTCGTCCGGCCTCCAGGAAAGCGTGCACAAAAACGTCGTCGTCGAAACGCCCACGGCCGATCTGCTCGTGAACCAGATGCGCGTCGGTGCGCTCGATGCCGCCATCGTCTATCGCGTGAACTTCCAGCCATCCGCGGAGTTCCTCGATTACCTCCCGATTCAGCACGAAGGCGCGCACGCCGTGCAACCTTTCGCCGTCCGCGCCGACTCGCCCAACGCGCGTCTTGGGCAGCGCCTGCTGGCTTTTCTCAAGTCGAATCGCGCGCAGTTTGAGCAGGCTGGTTTTCAATGGCGCGGCGAGGAAACTGCGGTGCAAAGCAAAGACATCGTCATCCCCGATTGGCTGAAGAACAAATGACGGCGCCGTCCGTGCGGGTTTCCCCATTTTGGTGTGGCCTCACGCTGGTCACCGGCCTGTATCTCGCCTTTCTCCTGGCACTGCTCGGCTCGACCGCGGCCTACACCACACCGCAGCATTTGTGGGCGGCCCTGGATTCACGGGAGATTCGCTTTTCGATCGGGCTCAGCCTTGTCTCCTGCACCACCTCGGCGCTGCTGGCGCTGTTGCTCGCCGTGCCGGTCGGGTATCTCCTTTCGCGCGGGCGTTTCTATGGGAAAGCGTGGCTCGACGCGGCGCTCGATATCCCGATCGTCCTGCCGCCGATGGTCGTCGGACTGTGCCTGCTGATCTTCTTCCAGACGCCCGCCGGCAAGATGATCGAGCGCGTGATCCCATTTACCTACACCGTGGCCGGCGTGGTCCTCGCGCAATTCGTGATTGGCGCGGCGTTTGCCGTGCGCACGATGCGCGGTGTCTTCGATCATCTATCATCCCGCCCGGAGGACGTGGCGATGACGCTCGGCTGCTCGCGCGGACAAGCGGTGTGGCTGGTGACGCTGCCTGCCTCGCGACGTGGCATGTTTGCGGCCTTCAGCATCGCTTGGGCGCGCAGCCTTGGGGAGTTCGGCCCGATCCTGGTCTTTGCCGGGGCCACTCGCTTGAAGACGGAAGTGCTGCCGACCAGCGTTTTCATCGAACTCAGCGTGGGCCGGCTCGAAGCCGCGGTCGCCGTGAGCCTGCTGATGGTCGCACTCGCGCTCATCGTGCTGGTGGCGGTGCGTTTCATGGGGGAGAAACTGTGATCCAGCTCGAGTCCATCGCCTGGCGCGCCGGGACCTTTCGGCTCGAAGACCTCAGCGTGTCCATTCCCACGGGGAGTTACGGCGTGCTCATGGGCCGCACCGGTTGCGGCAAGACCACGCTGCTCGAAATCATTTGCGGCCTGCGCCGCCCGCTGGGTGGGCGCGTGCTCATCGGTGATCGCGAGGTGACTCATGACCTGCCCGCGGCCCGTGGTGTGGGCTATGTGCCACAGGATGGGGCGATGTTTCCGACGATGACGGTCCGCGAACAACTCGGCTTCGCCCTCCGCTTGCGGCGACGTCCCGCCGCCGAGATTGCCGAGCGCGTGGATCAACTGGCCACCGAGCTCGGCCTGACCGCGCTGCTCGAACGCCTGCCGCAAGGTCTTTCCGGCGGCGAACGCCAGCGCGTGGCGCTGGGCCGCGCGCTCGCGGCGCGGCCGAAGGTGCTGCTCCTCGACGAACCGCTCAGCGCGCTCGATGAAGAACTGCGCGACGATCTCGCCGCCCTGCTCCGGCGCGTGCAGCGCGAACACGGGGTGACCGCGCTGCACATCACCCACAGCCGTACGGAAGCGAAATTGCTGGCGGACGTGCTCTTTCGTCTCGCCGACGGGAGGATCACCGAAACCCCTCTCCCTTCGCCGCGTTCATCCGAAACGACCAAACCTGCTTGAGCGGATGAACCCCCACCCTTTCCCAAAACTCACCGCCGAGGAACGCGCCATCTACGAGTGGCAGATGTGGGTGCCGGGATTTGGCGAGGAAGGCCAGCGCAAGCTCAAGGGCGCTTCGGTGCTGATCTCGCGAGTGGGGGGACTCGGCGGAGTCGTCGCGTATCAACTGGCCGCGGCGGGAGTCGGCAAGCTGGTACTGGCGATGGGGGGCAAAGTGAAGCCGAGCGACTTGAACCGCCATCTGCAACAGTCCCACGCGCGGATCGGCGAAGCGCGTTTGCCGGCCGTGGTGCGGCGCTTGCAGGAATTGAATCCGCGCCTCGAGATTGTCGCCGTCGAATCGAATGTGAGCGAAGGAAGCGCGGCCGCGCTCGTCGCGCAGGCCGATGTGGTGGTCGATGCCGCGCCCCTCTTCGAGGAACGCTACGCCTTGAACGAGGCCGCCGTCGCCGCCGGCAAGCCGATGGTGGAGTGCGCCATGTATTCCCTGGAAGCGCATGTCACGACGATCCTGCCGCACCAAACGCCGTGCCTGCGCTGCCTGAACCCGGAGCCGCCCCCGGATTGGAAGCGGCAATTTCCCGTGATCGGCGCGGTGTCGGGCACGGTCGGTTGCCTGGCGGCCGTGGAGGTGATCAAGCTGCTGACTGGTCTCGGCCAGTCCCTGGCCGGCACCTTGCTCACCATGGACCTGGGCACGATGCGTTTTCACCGGCTGAAGATTTCCCGGCGCAAGGACTGTCCCATTTGCGGCGGGCGGTGAGAGACGACTCTGGTTCGATTCTCCGCGTTTCACGATCGTTTTCAGACAAGATGCGGTGGGGCGTTTCCCATAAAGTCGCCGGATTCAATGAAAGCCCCCGCTCGTTCCTCCACCTCGAAGCCGCGTCCATCCCCGCCTCGCTGGCAAGGCGTGTTCCCGGCAATCACGACGCAGATGAACCGTGACGGTTCGCTCGATATCGAGGCCACGACGCACCATGCGGAAGCGCTGATCGATAGCGGCATCACCGGTCTCGTGATCCTCGGCTCACTGGGCGAAAACCAAATGCTCTCGGGTGAAGAGAAGCGGACCGTGGTGCGTGAGTTGGTGCGCACCGTGGGCGGACGCATCCCGGTGCTGAGCGGGGTCGCCGAGACCACCACCGCCGAAGCCGGCCGCTATGCGCGCGATTGCGAGGCGCTCGGCGCCGATGGCGTGATGCTCCTGCCCGCGATGATTTACAAGACACCCGATCCCGCCGAGACGCTGGCGCACTTCCGCACCGTGGCCAAGGCCACCGGGTTGCCAATCATGATCTATAACAACCCAATTTCCTACGGGAACGACATCACGCCGGAGCTGTTCGCACGGCTGGCCGAAGTGCCGAATTTCGTCGCGCTGAAGGAAAGCTCCGGCAATACCCGGCGGATCACGGACCTGCGCAATACGGTGGGAGATCGCTTTGCCATCTTCACGGGCGTGGACGACCTGGCGCTCGAATCGGCGGTGCTCGGCATCGATGGCTGGGTCGCTGGCACCGGCATCGCTTTTCCCGCGCAGAATCAATATCTGTGGGAGTTGATGCAGGCCGGTAAGTGGCAGAAAGCGGTGGAGATTTACCGCTGGTTCACGCCCTTGCTGCATCTCGATACGCACGTGAAATTTGTGCAGTATATCAAGCTCTGCGTGCAGGAGTGCGGACTGGGCAGGGAATGGACTCGCGCGCCGCGGTTGCCGCTCGCCGGCGCAGAACGCAAGGCGGTGCTGAAGATCATTCACGACGGGATTGCGGCCGCGCCGAAAGTGCCGAAGAAATAGATCCATGCGCCACGCCCCCATCTCCCCACAACTCTTCATCGAAAACCGCGAACGGCTCTGACGGCTGCTGCGGCCGAAGTCGCTGGTCGCCTTGAATAACAACGACGTGCTGCCGACCAACGCGGACGGCACGCTCATGCTTCAGCCCAACGCCGATCTCTTCTACCTCACGGGCATCGAGCAGGAAGAATCGCTCCTCGTCCTTTTTCCCGAGGCATCCGACGAACGAAGCCGGGAAATTCTTTTCCTGCGCGAGACTTCGCCGCTCGTCGAGACGTGGGAGGGGAAGCGCCTCTCCAGGGACGAAGCGAAAGCCATCTCGGGCGTCGCGCGGGTCGAATGGTTGTCGGAATTTCCGGGGCTCTTTCGCGGGCTGATGTGCGAGGCGGAGAATGTCTACCTCAACGCCAACGAACACCCGCGTGCGGCGGTGACCGTCGAGACGCGCGAGGCGCGGTTCGTGCGCGATACGCGACACACATATCCGCTGCATCGTTATCAGCGGCTGGCTCCCCTGCTCCACGCCTTGCGCGCGGTGAAATCCGAGACCGAGGTGGCGCTGCTGCGCCGGGCGTGCGCGATCACGGACGACGGCTTCCGTCGCATCGCTCGTTTCATCAAGCCGGGCATCACGGAAACGCAGGTGGAGGCGGAGCTGGCCCACGAGTTCATTTCGCAGAATGCGGGGTTCGCGTATTCGCCGATCATCGGATCTGGCGCGAATGCCTGCGCACTGCACTACAGCGAAAACAGCGCACCCTGCCGAGACGGCGAAATGCTGCTCCTCGACGCGGCGGCGTGTTATGCGAACTACCATGCGGATCTCACACGCACCATCCCGGTAAATGGCAAATTCACGCGCCGCCAGCGGCAGATCTACGATGCGGTGCTGCGCGTGTATCGGGTGTGCGAAGCGGCGCTCAAACCAGGTCTCACGCCGCGCGCCTGGCGCGATCTCGCCGATGAAACGATGACGAAAGAGCTGGTCGACTTGAAATTGATCTCCGCCGCCGAGGTGCGCAAACAGGGACCGGAAAAGAAGGCGCTGCGGAAATATTTCATGCACGGCATTGGACATCCGATCGGCCTCGATGTGCACGACGTTTCGGTAATCGGCGCGCCGATGCAGGCCGGCTGGGTCGTAACGTGCGAGCCGGGCATCTACATTCCCGCGGAGAAGCTCGGCGTGCGGCTCGAGGATACGGTGCTGATCACCGCCCAAGGACCGGCGAGCTTGATGTCCGACACCCCGATGGAGGCGGGCGAGATTGAGTCGCTGATGGCCGGCAAGGGAAGGAAATCGCGCGCCCGTCGCTAGTCATCCCGGATGGAAAAGATCACCGTCATCGATTCCCATACGGGGGGTGAGCCGACGCGGGTGGTAATCGCCGGCGGACCGAACCTGGGCAACGGCCCGATGAGCGAGCGCCTGGCGATCCTGCGTGACCGGCACGACGACTTTCGCACGGCGGTGGTGAAAGAGCCACGCGGCTCGGAGGTGCTCGTGGGCGCGCTGCTCTGCGAACCCAACGACCCCTCGTGCTCAATCGGCGCGATCTTTTTCAACAACATGGGCTACCTCGGCATGTGTGGGCACGGCACGATCGGCGTGGCGGCCACGCTCGCGCATCTCGGCCGGATCGAAGATGGCACGTTTCGGATCGAGACACCGGTCGGCGTGGTGGAGGCCAGGTGGCATGGCGGGGGGCGTGCATCCTTGGTGAATGTGCCGAGCTATCGACGCGCGAAAGGGGTGCGAGTGCGTGTGCCCGAAATCGGTGAGGTGACCGGCGATGTGGCGTGGGGCGGCAATTGGTTTTTCCTGACGAAGAGCGGCGCTGAACGGTTGGCGCTGGCGAACGCCGAGCGGCTGACGGAGATGGCGTGGCGGATGCGACTGGCGGTGAACGCCGGCGGTTTTCCCGAGGTGGATCACGTCGAACTTTTCGGCGAACCGCAGTGCAGCGGCGATTCCCGCAATTTCGTGCTCTGCCCCGGCCAGGCCTACGACCGCTCGCCGTGCGGCACCGGCACCAGCGCGAAGCTCGCTTGCCTGGCCGCGGATGGAGCACTCGAGGAGGGCGCCGAATGGGTGCAGGAAAGCATCACCGGCAGTATGTTTCGCTGCAGCTTTCGCTGGCTGGATCACAGCCGCGGCATTATTGCCCCCACCATCAGCGGCCAGGCCTTCGTAACCGGCGAGGCCACACTGCTGCTCGATCCCCACGACCCGTTTTGCTTCGGCCTTCCCACGTCATCATGAAATCCCTTTTCTCCTTTTTCTTTGCCGTCGTCGCCATCACCACGGCGCCGGCGTGGGCGGTGGATAACGATCGTGCCGCAAAGCTGCATCATCTGCTGGACGAAGAGTGGGACCACACGATGGAAACCTCGCCGACCTGGGCCTCCGAGCTCGGGGACCGGCGCTGGAATGATCGCTGGCCCGACGTGAGCCTGGCCACCATCGAGCGCGAGCACCTGCACAATCAGCAAATATTGGAGCGCCTCGCCACGATTCCACGCGACAGCCTGCCGGCGTCCGATCAACTCAACTACGACATGTTCCGCCTCAACCTCGAAGAGAGCCTCGAGGGTTTTCGGTTCGGCCGTTATCTCATTCCGTTGGATCAGCGGGGCGGCATCCAGACGGAAAATGAACTCGGCGATGCGCTGCGTTTCGAGACGGTGAAGGACTACGAGGACTGGATCGCCCGGCTGCGGTCCTTTGGCGTGTACATGGACCAGACCATCGCCCTCATGCGCGAAGGCCTGCGGCGGCACCTCGTTCAGCCGAAGATCACGATGCAACGCATCCCGGCGCAGATCGCCCGGCAGATCGTCACCCAGCCCGAGCAGAGCCCGTACTTTGCACCCTTGCAGAAATATCCCGCCACAATCACCGCCACCGAGCAGGAACGCCTCGCCGCGGCGGCGAAGGCGGCGATTCGCGATTCCGTCCTGCCGGCTTACCAGCGGTTCCGCGACTTCTTTACCGGCGCCTACCTGCCGGGTTGCCTCGATCAGGTCGGAGCCTGGCAATGGCCGGACGGCGACGCGATGTATGCCTTCCTCGCCCGGCAATTCACCACGACCAAACTCACCCCCCAGGAAATCCACGACATTGGGCTGGCCGAAGTCGCCCGCATTCGCGGCGAAATGGAGAAGGTCAAGTCAGCCAGCGGGTTCACCGGCACGCTGCCCGCGTTCTTCCAGTATCTGCGAACCGAGCCTCGCTTCTATTGCGCCGACGCGGGCCAGCTATTGCTCGAATATCGCGCCACCGCCAAACGGATCGACCCTACGCTGACCAAAGTCTTCCGCACGCTCCCTCGTGCGCCCTACGGCGTCGAGCCTGTGCCGGAAAACATCGCGCCCGACACCTCCGCGGCCTATTATCGGCCTTTGGCGGCAGACGGGTCGCGCCCGGGGACATTCTTTGTCAATCTTTACAAGCCCGAGACCCGTCCGCGCTGGGAAATGATGGTGTTGTCGCTGCATGAGTCCGTCCCCGGACATCATCTGCAGTTTGCGCTCGCCCAGGAGCAGGGGGAACTACCGCACTTCCGCCAGCACGCGGCGTACACGGCTTACGTCGAGGGTTGGGCGCTGTATTGCGAATCGCTCGGGAGCGAACTCGGGCTGTATGATGATCCCTATAGCAAGTTCGGGCAGCTCACATTCGAGATGTGGCGTGCGGTGCGGTTGGTCGTGGATACAGGCCTGCACGCCTTTCATTGGGATCGAGACCAAGCCATCGCGTATTTTCGGGATAACACGCCGCGCTCCGAGCAGGACATCGTGAACGAAGTCGATCGCTATATTTCGTGGCCCGGCCAGGCGCTCGCCTACAAAATCGGTGAACTGAAGATCAAGGAACTGCGTGCTCGCGCCACGCGGGAACTTGGCCCGCAGTTCGATCTGAAAGAGTTTCACGACGTGGTGCTGGTCGGCGGATCGATGCCACTCTCGCTACTCGAACAGCGCGTCGATGAATGGATCCGCCGCAAGAAGAAGTGAATCTGTTTATGCTTAAGTATCTGCTCCCCGTTGTCCTCGCTGCCGTCTCCGCTGCCGCCCTTGCCGGCGGGTCCGCGGAGGATTACGAGCGTGCCCTCAATCTCGCAACACGCACGACGAACAAAGTCTATCGCGCGAGCTTCGATGCGCATTGGCTGCCAGGGAATCAACAATTCTGGTATCGGGTGCAGACCGGGCCGGACGCCTGGGAATATGCGCTCGTGGACGCAGCCAGTGGCGCGACCCAGCGTGCACCGGATGCCGCCGCGTTGGGCTTGCCGAAGCAAGTGCTGAAGACCTCGGAGGCCGCTACGCAGAAGGCACATCCCTCGCGCAAAGGAGGAGTCGAGACGCGCATTCGCTTTCTCAATCATACCACGGAAACGGTCGACGTGTCCTGGATCGATCCCCAAGGAAACAGCAAGACGTACGGACATATCAAAGCCGGCGACGAGATGGCGCAGAACACCTTCGCCGGTCACGTGTGGCTGATTGTCGACGCTATGGGTGGAACGCTCGCGGTGCTCGAAGCGAAGGCGGAACCGCTTGAGATCGTGATCGATGGCAAGGGCACGGCGCGCGAGGCGGGTGACGAGCCCGAACACCCTCGCGACGGTGGCCTTTCGCCAGATGGGCGATGGGAAGCGCGCTGTGAGAATCACAACGTGGTGCTGCGACAGATCGCCAATGGTGAGACAGCCGCACTCACCAAGGACGGGACTGCCGACCGGGAATACCGCGGACCGATCGCCTGGGCCCCGGATTCGCAAAGCTTCGTCGTCACGAGTGTCGCGAAGGTGTCGCAGCGGCAGGTGACTATCGTGGAGTCCTCGCCGGGCGATCAGGTTCAACCGAAGGTGATTACCTATCCTTACACCAAACCGGGTGATCCCCTGCCGAATCCGCGACCTGTGCTCGTGCGGATGCACGGCCGCAACGTATCCCTGATCGATAATGCGCTCTTCCCCACGCCGTTTACCGAGAGTCTGTCGGTGAAGGTGCGCTGGTCGCCACGCAGCAATGAGTTTTATTTCGACTATAACCAACGAGGGCATCAGCTCTATCGGATCATCGGTGTCGCCGCCGCGACAGGCGCTCCGCGTGTAGTAGTCGAGGAAAAGAGTGATAACTTCATCGACTATACGCACAAGACATGGCGCCATTGGCTCGACCAAACGGGCGAGTTGCTGTGGATGAGCGAGCGCGATGGCTGGTGCCGATTGTATCTCTACGATGCAGCCACGGGGACTGCGAAAGGCGTGGCGACGCGTGAGCGCGGGGTCGTGCGTGAGATCGAAAAAATGGACGAGCAGAAACGCGTGGTGTGGTTTTTAGGGAGTGGTCTGCGCGCGGACGAGGATCCGTATCACCTGCATTTGTGCCGCGTGGGATTCGACGGCACCGGTTTCGTGCAACTCACAAAAGGCGACGGCAACCATGAGGTGACGTTTTCACCGGACGGGCGCTATTTCATCGATCGCTGGTCGCGCGTCGATCAGGTGCCGGTCGCGGAGTTGCGGCGGAGCGATTCCGGCGCGCTCGTGTGTGAACTGGAACACGCGGATGCGCAGGCACTGCTCGGCGCGGGCTGGACGATGCCGGAACGCTTTACCGCGAAGGGGCGCGACGGGAAGACGGATATCTTCGGCATTATCATCAAACCGTCCAACTTCGATCCGGCGCGGAAATATCCCGTGCTCGAGGAGGTGTATGCCGGGCCGCATGGTGCCTTTGTTCCGAAAACCTTCGGGCGCCTGCTGCGCCAACACATGCTGGCGGAACTCGGCTTCATCGTCGTGCAGGCCGATGGCATGGGCACGAACCATCGCGGCAAGGCGTTTCACGACGTGGCGTGGAAGAATCTCAAGGACGCCGGTTTTCCCGATCGTATTGCCTGGATCCGCAGCGCGGCGACCACGCGACCGTGGATGGATCTCGGGCATGTCGGCATTTACGGTGGATCGGCTGGCGGGCAGAGCGCGATGCGGGCGTTGATCGATCACGCTGATTTTTACCAAGCCGCCTTCGCCGACTGCGGATGCCACGACAACCGGATGGACAAAATCTGGTGGAATGAGCAGTGGCTAGGCTGGCCGGTGGACGACTCGTACATTCGCAATTCGAATGTCGCCGACGCCAGCAAGGTGAAGGGCGCGCTGATGCTTTGCTTCGGCGAGGTTGATCACAACGTCGATCCCGCCACGACCATGCAGGTCGTAAATGCACTGGAAAAGGCGGACAAGGATTTCGAATTGCTCGTGATGACCGGCACCGGTCATGGCGCGGCGGAGACCCCCTACGGCGGCCGGCGACGGATGGATTTCTTGGTGCGCCATCTCCTCGGCGTGGAACCTCGCCACCCGTGAGCAATGAAGCACGTGGCGATCATTGGTGGCGGAGTCATCGGACTCAGCGCGGCGCTGGAGTGCGCGCGGCGCGGGCATCGCGTTTCGGTCATTGAACGCGCGCCCACGCAGCGCGGCGCCTCGCTGGGCAACGCGGGGATGATTGTTCCCAGTCACTTCACACCGCTGGCAGCGCCGGGGATGATCGCGCTCGGGGCGAAGTGGATGTGGAATCCGGAGTCGCCGTTTTACATTAAGCCGCGATGGAGCTGGGATCTTCTCGCTTGGGCGGCGCGGTTTTGGAAAGCGAGCACCCGCGAGCGCGTCGATCGCGCGGCGCCACTCTTGCGCGATCTGCATCTGGCCAGCCGCGAAGCGTATGCACGGCTGGCAGAGGAGGAAGATTTCGGCCTCGTGAAGCGCGGGCTTCTCATGCTCTGCAAGACCGCGCGGGCGCTCGAGCAAGAGGCGCAGATGGCTGCGCATGCGCGCGCGCTTGGCGTACCCGCGAGGGTGCTCGATGCGAAGGAGGCAGCAGCGCTCGATCCCAACGTGACGATGGACATCGCGGGCGCGGTGTACTTTGAGCAGGATTGCCACTGCGATCCCGCTCGCTACGTGGCAACGCTCGAACAGCGACTGCGCGCCGCCGGCGCTGAGCTGATCTATGACGCGGAAGTCACCGGCTGGCATCGCGATGAGGCGCGGCTCGCCGCGGTCCATACAACACGCGGGGAGATCGCCGCAGACGAGTTTCTCCTCGCGGGTGGCGCGTGGTCGCCGGCGCTCGTGGCGGAACTCGGGCTGCGGCTTCCAATGCAAGCGGGCAAAGGCTACAGCGTGACGGTGCCGCAGCCGGTCGAGCAGCCGCAGTTGTGCTCGATCTTCACCGAGGCGCGCGTCGCCGCCACACCCATCGGCAACACCTTGCGCTTCGGCGGGACCATGGAAATTGCCGGTATGGACAAACGCATCAATCCCCGGCGCGTGGCGGGCATCCTGCGGGCAATCCCGGAATATTTTCCACGCTTCCGCCCCGAACACTTCGAGGGGCTGCAACCATGGTGTGGACTGCGGCCCTGTTCACCGGATGGGCTGCCCTATCTCGGACGCACTCGCGCAGCGCCGAATCTGGTGGTCGCCACTGGCCACGCAATGATGGGACTGAGCCTCGCGCCGGTGACCGGTCAACTGGTGGGACAAATCATCGATCACGAAACACCCCGCATCGATTTGAAGCTGTTGGACGTCGACCGTTTTGCTTGAATCGCGGCATGAGCCGTCCGGGCGGTCTCGCCTCCCTCCTCGCATCCGAAAGCATGGCCCTCGCCCTGCCGCTCGAGCGCGTCTTCGACGACCTTCCGAATGTCGTTTTTTTCATTAAGGACCGCGCCGGGCGATACCTCGCGGTGAATAAGACACTCGTGGAGCGTTGCGCCTTTGCGGACAAGGCGCGGCTGGTGGGCAGGCGACCGTCGGATTTTTTCCCGGCAGCCCTTGCCGAACATTACGAGCGCCAGGACCGGCGCGTTCTCCAAGGCGGCAAGCCTGTCCTGGACCAACTGGAACTTCACCTCTATCCCGACCGCAGCCGGGGCTGGTGTCTGACGAGCAAATACCCGGTCCTGGATCCCCGCACGGGAAAAATCGCTGCGATCATGGGCATCTCGCGCGACGTGGAGGACGCCGCGCGGCGGGCAGCCGGCCAGGGCCTTCCGGAACTGGCCCGCGCCATCGAGGTGATGCAGGCGCGCATCCCAAACCCTCCCGAGATCAAGGAACTGGCGACGATCTGCGGCCTGTCGACAGCGCGCTTTTCGGGACTGGTGCAGCGCGTGTTTCAACTCACACCGCGCCAGCTCGCCATGAAGGTGCGGATCGATGAAGCGCTGCATCTGCTCACTACCAGCAAACGTTCGCTCACCGACATCGCCCTGGAGACCGGATTCTGCGACCAAAGCGCCTTCACGCGGCATTTTCGGCGCATGACCGGCGTTCCGCCCGGAACCTTTCGCCTCCGGGCGGGTTGAACGCCCAGCCTTCCATGAAAATCACTCTATTTTTCCTCGTGGCGCTGACCGTCGTGGCGCACGCCTCAGACAAGCCGAACATCGTCGTCATCCTGGCCGACGATTACGGCTACGGCAGCGCGGGTTGTTACGGGGCGAATCCCGCGCTCGTGAAGACGCCCAACATCGATCGACTGGCGCGCGAAGGGCGGCGCTTCACGGATGCGAATACGACCTCGTCGGTGTGCTCGCCGACGCGCTACTCGGTGCTCACGGGCCGCTACTGCTGGCGCACATCGCTCACCCATGAAGTGCTGAGCACATTCGCCCCGCTGCACATCGAGACCACGCGCCTGAATTTGGCTTCGCTCCTCAAGGGACACGGCTACCAAACGGCGGCGATCGGCAAATGGCACCTCGGCTACGGCACCGCGACGGATGCACCGCAATGGCGCACGGATTATTCGGCGGAGCTCTCTCCCGGGCCGTTGGATATCGGCTTTGATTATCACTTCGGCGTGCCGAGCAACCACGGCGACCTGACCGGTGTGTATGTCGAGAATCGCTTCGTCTATGGCCTCCGCTCAGGAAAGATCCCGCCGAGCATGAAACTGCCGGGACCGGTGCCGGACGACGATAACTTCAAGCCCACCTACGACGCCGAGGATACGGAAGGCGGACGCGGCGCTGGAAAAATCCTCGCTCTCGATGCACCCCGCCGAAAGAACGAGCGCGTCATGGCGACGCTCACGGATAAAGCCGTGCATTGGATCGAACAGCAGCCCAAGGACAAGCCGTTCTTCCTCTACTTCACGCCCGTGGCCGTCCACAGCCCCGTGACGCCCGACAAAGATATCGCGGGCCAAAGCGCCGCCGGATTGTTCGGCGACTGGATCACCGAACTGGATCGCAGCGTGGGGCGCATTCTCGACACCCTGGCCAAACAAGGGGTGGCCGAAAACACGCTCGTCATCTTCACCAGCGATAATGGCGGCGTGAAAGAGCCCGCGCAAAAGACCACCCCGCAGACGGCGGCGCTCAATGCGGGGCTCGTCGTGAATGGCATCTGGCGCGGCGGCAAACATCACGTGTGGGAAGGCGGCTTCAAGGTGCCCTTCATCGTGCGCTGGCCGGGACATGCGCCGGCCGGCACGACTTGCGATGAGATGGTGAGCCTCGCCGATATTCTCGCCACGACGGCCGCGGTGGTGGGTGACAAGCTGCCCGCGGCCGAAAAGGCCGCGGAAGACAGCTACAACATCCTGCCCGCGATCCTCGACCAGACGACCGCGCCCGTCCGCACGGACATGGTGGTGCACAGCTCGGACGGCGTCTTTGCCATCCGCAAGGGGCCGTGGAAATGGATCGAGGGTGTGCCGGTCGAAGACATCAAGCCCGGCGCGCGCAAGGCGCACGCGAACGAGTTTCGGGAGCAACTCTACAATACGCACGATGATCCGGGCGAGACGACCGACGTGAGCACTTCGCATCCCGACGTGGTGAAAGAACTTCGCGCCTTGCTCGTCCGCTATCGCGATGGTGGCTATAGCCGCGAGATGCCGCCGGTAGTGGAAAAGCGCAAACCGGAGACCGCCGTGTTGCCGCCGCTCACGGGCAAGATCGTGTTGAATGAGACTCTCAATCACGTGCCGGACAAGCCTTGGTTGGTGGCCCGCGGCGAGTGGACCGCGAAGGACGGCGCGCTCTGGGGCGCGCAGAAGGATGGCGACCAGCAGGCCGCGGGCCTGCGCGCTCCGCTCGCGGTGACGGATGCGGTGCTGCAATACGAACTCTGCTTTCGCGGGGCAAACCGGCACTCGCTGCGCGTGGAATCGAGCGACCGCAAGCACAGCTTCCGAATCGTCGTGTCGCGCAGCTCCCTGGAGATCACGAAAAATCCTTCGCAAGGCGAAACCGTCGAGCAGACGGAGCCCCTCGCCCGCAAAGCGCTGAAACTCGAAACCGGCGAGTGGTATCCCCTGCGCATCACGTTCCATGGCACGGAAGTCACCGCGGAAATTGCCGGTGCAAAGATTACAGGCAAGCACCCGGTGATCGCCGAACCCAAAGGCGCGGCGAATTTCCTGGTCTTCGACAAAGCCGTTGGCTTCCGCAAGGTGCAGGCTTCGGTCGAATAGCTTCTGCCTGCCAGGATGACAGCTGCACCGCCCGTGCCCTTACCTGCACACGCGTTATTGAAAATCGATTCTCATCACTGAAAGCGTTTGCGGAAACGCCGGCCGCAAAATGGGAAAATAATCGGAAATTTTTACAATTGTGGGGATTCAGAGACTGATTTACGCGCCGTCACGTAAATTGCGACATCGCGCCAGGCCGCCGCTGCGGAACAAAGAGACGGTGCGGTGCGACCCGTGCTCCGATTCAGATTCAGATGAATACCAATCCTGAAGCCGCCCCCCGTCCGAGAGTGCTCGTGGTGGATGATGAGCCCGCGATCTTGTTCACGCTCAAACGGATTCTCGAGCACACCGGCTACGAAGTGCAAACCGCGTCGTCGGGCCGCGAGGGCCTGATCGCCTTCCAGCAAGGGCCATGGGATCTGGTAACTCTGGATCGCTCCATGCCCGACATGAACGGGGAGGAAGTAGCCGCCGAAATGACGCGCGTCGCACCCCAAGTTCCTCTCATCCTGATCACAGGTTTTCCCCAGGCCGTGCTTCGTCCCGGATTATTTAACGCCGTCCTTGGGAAGCCATTTCGGCCGGCAGAATTATTGCAGTGCTTTAGTCAGGTGCTCGCCAGGCATGCCGAAGGCGCTGGCCAACTCCCGCAGGGGGGCCGCATGGCCGGATGCGGCTGCGATTGATCTTGCCTCCCGGGCAAGGATGCCACCAAAGGAGCGTCGGGATGCGAACCATCCTTTGAACAATCGCTCTAGTGGCCACACCAGAACCAATCGAGAATCACGGAATCGTGGGGGACTTGAACACCGTCGCGCTGGTCGCGCTGGATGGGACGGTGGATTTCTTTTGCTTCCCGCGGTTCGATTCTCCCAGCGTCTTCGCGGCGTTGCTCGATGCGGAACGCGGTGGTCATTTTCAGATCTGCCCGGAGTTTAATGGCCACTCCCGGCACCGGCAGCTTTATCTCCCCGACTCGAACATTCTCCTCACGCGCATCCTCTCCTCGGATGGCGTCGTGGAGATTTCCGATTTCATGCCGGTGGAAGAGGCGATGAACGCCCACAACCTGGTGCGCCGGGTGAAGAGCGTGCGTGGGGAGATTTCCTTCCGCATGGAGTGTGCGCCGCGGTTCAATTACGCGCGCTCCCCGCATCGCTGTGAACGGCAGGACAACGACGTGCTTTTCATTTCCGAGGGGCCGGACAAAACCGTGCTGCGCCTGCACTCCTCGGTGCCTCTCACGGTCGAGAATGGCAATGCCGTCGCGTCCTTCCGCCTGCGCGCCAATGAAACCGCCTCCTTCGTCCTGGAAGACGGCCGCCAGCAACGCGGGTGCAACGCGCATGACTTCGTCTCGGAAAGTTTCAAGCGCACCCTGGACTATTGGCGCCGCTGGATCGGCCACTGCCGCTATCAAGGCCGCTGGCAGGAGATCGTGCGCCGCTCGGCCTTGACACTGAAGCTGCTCGTCTCCCAGCCCCATGGCTCACTGCTGGCCGCGCCCACTTTCGGCCTGCCCGAAGTGCTCGGCGGCAGTCGCAACTGGGACTACCGCTATACTTGGATCCGCGATGCTTCCTTCACCATCTACGCCCTGATGCGCCTCGGCTACACCGAAGAAGCGGGCGCCTTCAATCGCTGGATCGAACAGCGCTGCCACGAAGTGGCCGAGGGCAGCTCACTCCAGATCATGTACGGGCTCGATGGCCGGCATGACCTCACCGAGGAAACGCTCGATCACCTTGCGGGATACGCCGGCTCGCGTCCGGTGCGCATTGGCAACGGCGCGTACGGTCAGCTCCAGCTCGATATCCAGGGCGAGCTCATGGATTCGATCTATCTCTACGACAAGTGGGGCGAACCCATCAGCCATGGGCTTTGGAAGAGCCTGGTCCCCCTGCTCGAATGGGTCTGCAAACACTGGCAGGAACCAGACGAAGGGATCTGGGAAACTCGCCAAGGGCGGCAGCATTTCCTCTATTCACGACTGATGTGCTGGGTGGCACTGGATCGCGGGTTGCGGATCGCGCGCAAACGCTCCTTTCCTGCCCCACTGGCGAAATGGATCGAGGTACGGGACCGCATCTTCAACGAAATTCACACCCAATTCTGGGATGAAAAGCGGCAGGCGTTCGTGCAATTCCCGGGCTCCACCGCCGTCGATGCATCCTGTCTGCTCATGCCACTGGTGAAATTTATCGGCCCGACCGATCCGCAATGGCTGTCCACATTGAAAGTCATCGGTGAAAAGCTCGTCGATGATTCCCTCGTCCACCGGTACGACCATGATCATGGCACCGGCGATCCGGAGACGGCGCGCGAAGGCACCTTCAACATGTGCACCTTTTGGTATGCGGAATGCCTCGCCCGCGGCGGCGATCCCCTGCAGGGCCGCTATGTCTTCGAGAAAATGCTCGGCTACGGAAACCATCTCGGCCTCTTCGGCGAAGAGACGGGCGCGACCGGCGAGCAGTTGGGGAATTTTCCCCAAGCATTCACGCACCTTGGCTTGATTAGCGCCGCGTATGCGCTGGATCGTGCGCTGAACGCCGAGTCCACAAAATCCCGGTAATGGCTCGCGGCTTCGCAACAGGCTGAGGCGAAGAGCAAACGCAACCTTCGAGCCAGGCGTTGGTTTTCGACTCTGTTGGGATGGACGAATACCTCCGATTCCCGATCTGCCGTCCCTCCACACACCTGACCATATGCACGTTCTCCGTATTTCGTTCATTGCTCTCGTGGTCTCCACACTAGAGCTCGCCACACCCCCGCGCAGCGAGGGCGCCGAGGCCACTCCCGCTCCGTCCAATCCGCAAGCGCCATCGCGTCATCCGCGTTATGAATCGGAATACCAGCACCGCGTCTTCAAAGGGACCGGCAACGGGGAGTTGAGTTACGGCTGGCTGACGCCGCTCAAACCCGAAGCGGGGGAGAAATATCCACTGGTCATCTGCCTGCATGGCGCGGGCGGCGGGGTGAAGGCAAGCTCCGTGCTCATCCGCCCGCCGATGCGCCAGCAGCATCCGGCCTTCGTCATGGTACCGGAGGCGGACCGGCCGTTCACTTGGGCAAAGACCGATGTTATCAAGCGTGCCGGCCTGCCGCCGGAACTTCCGGAAAAGCTGCCGGTGCTGATCGAAACGATCCGCTCCTTGTTGAAAACGGAGTCGATCGATCCGGCGCGCATCTACATCACGGGGCAATCGATGGGTGGGGTCGGCTCCTGGGGTGCGATTGCGCGGTATCCCGAGCTCTTCGCCGCCGCCGTGCCCGTCTGCGGGGCATGGCATGTGGAAGATGTGCCAAAGATGAAAGGCGTGGCCGTCTGGGCGTTTCATGGCGAAAAGGATCCCACCGTCCCCGTGGCCTTCTCGCGTGACCTCACGGCCGCGCTCACCAAAGCCGGCGGCACGGCCAGGTACACCGAATACCCCGAGGTGCCCCACAATAGCTGGGAGAAGGCCTACGAGGAGACCGAAATGTGGAAGTGGCTCTTCGGTCAAAGGAAAGCCGCCGCAGGGAATTGACAGGAGTGCCGCGCACTCCCCGAATCCTCTTCCGCGCTTTCATGAAACTCTCCCCGCTTTTCGCTGTCGCTCTTCTCGCTTTTTCCGCCGGCTTTTCGCCCGCCGCGGAGGTTGGGAACCCGCCCAATATCGTCGTCATCCTCGCCGATGATCTCGGCTACGGCAGCGTGGGCTGTTTCGGGGCGGACGGCAAATTGGTGCGCACCCCGAATATCGACCGCCTGGCGCGCGAGGGCCGGCGTTTCACCGATGCGAACACGACCTCATCGGTTTGCACGCCCACCCGTTACTCGCTCCTCACCGGTCGCTACTGCTGGCGCACGTCGTTAAAGTACGAAACGCTCAATACCTTCGCGCCCCTGCTCATCGAACCCGGCCGCTACAACATGGCCTCCATGCTCAAGGCGCATGGCTATCGCACCGCCGCCATCGGAAAATGGCACCTTGGCTACGGCGACGCCAGGAACGATCCCAAATATCGCGTGGACTACACGGCGGAACTCGCGCCGGGGCCCCTGGAACTGGGCTTCGACTATCATTTCTCCGTCCCACAAAATCACGGAGACATCACCGGTGTCTTCGTGGAGAACCACTTCGTCTACGGCCTGCGCTCGGGAAAAATCCCCGCCGACATGAAGCTGCCCGGGCCGGTGCCCGACGATGAAAACTTCGCGTCCACCTATTCCAGCGAGATGCAGCAGGGGCGCGGCAAGACGCCGATCGAGATCGACGCTCCTCGACGCGTGGACGACCGCGTCATGCCCAAATTGACGGACCAGGCTGTGCACTGGATCGAGCAACAAAAAGCCGGCACGCCTTTCTTCCTCTACTTCGCGCCGGTGGCCGTGCACGAACCGGTGACGCCTTCGAAAGACACGAGGGGTACGAGCACCGCGGGCATCTTCGGCGACTGGATTCACGAACTGGATCGCACCGTGGGGCGCGTGCTCGAGACGCTCGATAAGCAAGGCCTCGCGCAGGACACGCTGGTCATTTTCACCAGCGACAATGGCGGCGTCTTCGAGCCCGGCCAGCAGACGCGTCCGGAGACTCTCGCCGTCCAGGCCGGGCTCGCGGTGAACGGCCAGTATCGCGGGGGCAAGACCCACGTTTACGAGGGCGGCTTCAAGGTGCCCTTCATCGCGCGCTGGCCGGGCAAAGTGCCTGCCGGCACCGAATGCCGCGAGATGATCAGCATGGCGGATGTGCTCGCGACGACCGCCGCCATCGTCGGCGAAAAGCTTCCACCCGCCGATCAGGCCGCCGAGGACAGCTACAACATCCTGCCCGCGCTGCTCGGGGAGAAATACGACAAACCAATGCGGCCGGATATGGTGACGCACAGCAACGACGGAGTCTTCGCGATGCGCAAGGGGCCGTGGAAATGGATCGAAGGCGTGCCGGTCAAGCAGATCAGTCCGGCAATTCGCAAAGGCCACGCCCCGGAATTTCAGCGGCAGCTCTACAACCTCCAGGACGATCCAAAGGAAACGAAGGATCTGAGCGAACAACATCCCGAGATCGTGAAGGAATTGGAAGCAATGTTGAATCAACAGCGCGATGCCAGCCACACGCGTGAACTGCCTCGGGCGAGCGCCGCTCGATCGCACGAAGAAGCCTCGCGAGTGGTCGATGCCACCTCGATGCACAAGAAAGTGATGTGCGGCTACCAGGGCTGGTTCCGTTGCCCCGGTGACGCCGCCAACATGGGCTGGATCCATTATAGCCGCGGCCCCATCACACCGGCCTCGCTGACGTTTGAGATGTGGCCAGACGTGCATGAGTTCGGCAAGGACGAGCGTTTTGCCGTGCCCGGTTTCACCCTGCCCGACGGCTCGCCTGCCGAGCTGTTCAGCTCCGACAATGCCGCCACCGTGCAGCGGCACTTCGAGTGGATGCGCGACTACGGCATCGATGGCGTCTACCTCCAGCATTTCCTGCTCGATATGCCTGGCGCACCGGCCGGGAACCGTTACGAGTCTCGCCGCCGCGTGCTCGATCACGTTTTACACGCCGCCGAGCAGACCGGCCGCGTCTGGGCCATTTCCTTCGATGCCGCGGGTAGGCCGGCCGATCGCATCTTCGATCTGCTCACCACCGAATGGCGCCGGCTGGTCGACGAAAAGATCACCGCCAACCCGCGCTATTTGCATGAACACGGTTTGCCCGTCGTGCAGATCTGGGGCTTCTACTGGCAAAACCCGTCGAACCACATGAGCGCGAAAGTCGCGGAAAAGCTCATCGCCTTCTTCCAGCAACCGGGGCCGTACGCTGCCTTCCTCGCCGGCGGGGGCGACTGGGACTGGCGCCGCAATTCCGATCCCGCGTGGCAGGCCTTCTTCCGCAAGTTCGGCGCCTACTCGCCGTGGAACGTCGGCAATGCGCCCACGAATGCGCGCGGCGAAAAGTTCGCCGGGATCGACTACTGGGCCGACGACAAGCGCACCTGCGAACAGAATGGCGTGTTCTGGCTGCCCGTCGTCTATGCCGGTTTCAGTTGGGACAACCTGCAACAGAAGCCGCCAGGCACGACGAACATCCCGCGCCGCGGTGGCAAGTTCCTGTGGGAACAACTGCACGCTCTCTCCAAGCTCGGCGCGGATTCCATCTACGTCGCGATGTTCGACGAGATCGATGAAGGTACCGCGATCTTCAAAGTCACCAGCGCCCCGCCGACGCAGGGCCATTTCGTCGGCTACGAGGGATTACCGAGCGATTGGTATCTGCGCCTCGTGGGCGAAGGCGGCCGGTTGCTCAAGCAACGTCTGCCCGTTCCCGCAGAGATTCCGATCCAGCCCTGAATACACCGCCGTTCCACCCATGAAACTTCTCCTCCGTATCGCCGTCTGCTTTTCGATGGCGAGCCTGTCTCTGCTACGCGCCGCCGAAACGCCGAAGCGCCCGATCAACGTCCTCTTCATCATCACCGATCAGCAGCGCTGGGACACACTCGGGAGCATGGGCAACAAAGTCATCAAGACGCCGAATCTCGATCGGCTTGCCGCGGAGGGTGCGCGCTTTACGCGGATGTATTCCTCGTGCCCGGTGTGCGTGCCGGCGCGCACGGTCATTCTCACCGGGCGCAGTTGCAGCTCGAACCATCTCCTGACCAACCAGGAAATCGACCGCGCCGATCTGCCGACGTTCGAGACTTTCGATCAGGTGCTGATCAAGCAGGGCTATCGTGGCGAGTATTACGGCAAGTGGCACAGCCCATACAAGTATGCGCTCGATTATGCCAACGGGGTGCGGTGGACCAATGGCAAGAAGCCGCCGGGATCGCGCGCCGAGCTCAATGAAGCGCAGGCCTTTCTGAAGTATCTCGACGAGCACGTGCCCCAGCGTCCGCTCGAACCGGGCGAGCAACTTGCGAACATGTACAACCGTCCCTACCGGCCCGACCCGCTCGACGGCTCGTATGGCCTGCCGCCGGAGAAGGTGCAGCAGCTCTTGCGCAATCGCGAAGCCGGCAATGCCGCGCAAGTCGGCCAGGGATTTTCCTACGGCTGCCTCGATGTTCCGCCGGAGCACACGATGACGGCCTGGACGGTGAAGGACGGCCTCAAGGCGCTCGACCGCCTCAAGGACGGGCCATTCACGCTCACCGTTTCCATCGGACCGCCACATCCGCCGATGGTGCTGCCCAAGCCCTACTACGGCATGTATCCCGCGGCGGAAATGCCCGTTCCCGCGAGCATCGAGGACACGCGCGCCGGGTCGCCTTACTTCCGGTCGCTGATGCCGCCGGCCTATCGCGACAAGGACAAAGTCCGGCAGATGATCTCGGACTACTACGGCCTCATCACGCTCAACGATGATTGGATCGGCAAGCTGCTCGCGCGCCTCGACGAACTGCACCTCAGCGACCATACGCTCGTCATCTTCACCGCCGACCATGGCGAAATGCTCGGCGACCACGGCATGTACAGCAAATTCGTTTTCTACGAAGGATCCGCGCACATTCCACTGCTCGTGCGGCTGCCGGGAGTCATTCCGCCCGGCACCGTGGTGAATGCACCGGTGGCGCAGATCGATCTCTTCTCCACGATCCTCGACTACTGCGGAGTCGCCGGCCGCGCCTCGGAAGGCGCCACGCTGCGTCCACTCATCGAAGGCCAGGACGATGGCGCGAAGCGGCTCGCCGTCTCCGAATGGAACGGCACCGCGGTGCCCGGCTACATGGTGTGCGATGGCCGCTGGAAGCTGATGTTTGGCCGCGGCCTGACCGCGCGTGCCCGAGATGGATTGTTCGATCTGCAAAGCGACCCGAATGAAGTGAAGAATCTGCTCGCCACCGAAGCCGATCGGGCAGCGAACAAGGAAGTCGCCACGCGACTCAAGCAATCACTCGTCGATTGGCTGGAACGCGTGAAGTCTCCGTACGTCGAGGAAGTCCGGGCCCGTCCCTTAGGCGGACAAGGCTGATGCGTCCAATCGAGGACTACGCGAATTGGGCATTTTGGGCATTGAAAACGGCATTTTTCACAATGGAGCCAATGGAGCCAATGGAGGCCGGGCTTTTTTGAGCGAATGATGATATAACGGTCGCCACTCGCCTCCCCATGCCGCATCTCCCAAATCATCCTCTGCCTATGGCGCTCTCGCTCCGATCCCTTCCTTCCCTGCTCCTCGCCGCCGCCATCGGCCTGGCCTCGGGAGTGATCCGCGCCGAAGTGCCGGCATCACCCAGGCCGACGCAGGCCAATGTGCCGTATGGCCAGCACGCGCGGCAGGTGCTCGACTTTTACCAGGCGGAAGCGAGCCAGCCAACGCCCGTGCTCTTTTACATCCACGGCGGCGGCTGGATGTCGGGCGACAAGAACACTCCCGACTTTCTCGTCCCGTGTCTCAAATCGGGCATCTCCGTGGTCTCCATCGAGTATCGCCTGCTCCCCGACGCGATCGCCGACGGTGTGAACCCGCCGGTGAAAGCCTGCCTGGATGACTCCGCCCGGGCGCTGCAATTCGTGCGCAGCAAGGCGAAGGAATGGAACATCGACAAGACACGCATCGCGGGCTGCGGTGGGTCCGCCGGGGGCTTCAATACGCTGTGGCTCGCCTACCATGCCGATATGGCCGATCCGAAGAGCGCTGATCCCATCGCCCGCGAATCCACGCGGCTGACCTGCGCCGTGACCTTCGTTCCGCAGACTTCGCTCGATCCAAAACAAATGACGGCGTGGATTCCCAACAACCAATACGGCGGCCACGCCTTTTCGCTGCCGAACTATCAGGCGTTCCTCGATCAACGAGAGAAATTCATGCCGTGGATTCGCGAGTTCTCTCCTTACGAACTGGTCTCGCCGGGTGCGCCGCCGGTCTATCTCTTCTACGATTCACCCGTCGCCCTCGGCGAACCGTGGAAAGATCCGCCGCACTCGGCGAATTTCGGCGCAGGCCTAGTGGAGAAGCTCAAGAAGGTCGGAGTCGAGTATGAGTTCAACTACACCGGCGCGACCGGCGTGAAGCATCCCGATATCTTCGGTTTCCTGCTGGAGAAGCTCCAGGTCTCACCCGTAAAATGAAAAATCCCACCGATCTCCCACCGATCTCCCACCGATCTCCCACCGATCTCCCACCGATCTCCCACCGATC
>NZ_JBDUCX010000246.1:0-9888 GCF_040003245.1 Chthoniobacter sp. | reverse complement strand
CGTGGCGGGCGACGATCATTCCGCTGGTCGCGGTGCCGGTCTCGCTCATCGGCACGTTTGCCGCGCTGGCGGCGTTTGGCTTTTCGCTCAATAACCTCTCGCTCTTCGGGCTGGTGCTGGCCATCGGCATCGTGGTCGATGACGCCATCGTCGTCGTGGAAAACGTCGAGCATCATCTGGAGGACGGTCTCGAGCCGCGCGCCGCCGCGCGCAAAGCGATGGACGAAGTCAGCGGCCCGGTCGTGGCAGTCGCGCTAGTCTTAAGCGCGGTCTTTATCCCGACCGCGTTTGTGAGCGGGATCACGGGACAGTTCTATCGACAATTTGCGCTCACCATCGCCGTCTCGACGGTCATCTCGGCGTTCAATTCGCTCACCCTCTCCCCGGCGCTGGCCGCGCTGCTATTGCGCCCGCGGAATGCGGACCGCGATTGGTTTCAAAAGGTCCTGGATGGCGTGCTCGGCTGGTTTTTCCGGATTTTCAATCGCGTGTTTTCGTTGGGCAGCGGGGTGTATGGCAATGGCGTCCGCCGCCTCTGCCGCCTGGCCTTCCTGGTGCTCGTGTTCTACGTCGGACTGCTCGCTCTGACCGGGCTGGGCTTCAAGGTCGTGCCCGGGGGATTCATTCCGACGCAGGACAAGGGCTATGTGATCGCCTTCGTCCAACTGCCCGACGCGGCCTCGCTGGAGCGGACCACTGCGGTGCTGGATCACATGGCCAAGATCGCGCGCGAAACGCCCGGCGTGCTCAACACGGTCGAGTTTGCCGGCTTCAATCTGCTCGGCGGCAACCAGACGAACACGGGCACGATGTTCGTGCCGCTCGTGGAATACTCCAAGCGCGAGTCGCCCGAATTGGGAGCCATGGGCGTGCTGGAGCGCCTGCAGAAACGTTATATCGCCGAGGTGCCGGAGGGCTTCGTCGCCGTCTTTCCACCGCCGCCGGTGAGTGGCATCGGCAACGCCGGCGGTTACAAGCTCATGATCCAGGACCGCGGCAACGCCGGTCTGGACGAGCTGCAGAAACAGGCGTTTGGCTTGATGATGAAGGCCAATGCCAACCCCGAACTCGCGGGCAACCTGACGACCTTCCGCGCCAGCGTCCCGCAGCTCTATCTCGAGATCGACCGCGTCAAGGCGAAGAGCATGGGCGTGCCCTTGAGTAATATCTTCGACACGCTGCAGACCTATCTGGGCAGCGCCTACGTCAACGACTTCAACCTCTTCGGGCGCACCTATCGCGTCACTGCCCAGGCGGACGCGAAGTTTCGCCTCCAGCCGGAAGACGTGGCGCTCTTGAAGACCCGCAACAGCGCCGGAAAAATGGTGCCGCTCGGCAGCGTGTGCACCGTGCGCGAGACCAATGGGGCGGACAAGATCGTCCGCTATAACATGTTTCCCGCAGCGGAGTTGACCGGCCAGCCGGCGCCCGGCGTCAGCACCGGGCAGGCGGTCGACGCGGTGGAAAAACTGGCGAAGGAAAATCTGCCGCGCGCCTTCTCGACGGAGTGGACCGAACTGACCCTCCAGCAGAAACTGGCCGGCAACAGCGCGCTCTATATCTTTCCGCTGTGCGTGCTGTTTGTCTTCCTCGTGCTCTCCGCGCAGTACGAGAGCTGGGCGTTGCCGCTGGCGATCATTCTCATCGTCCCGATGTGTCTGCTCAGCGCGATCGGCGGCGTGTGGCTGCGCGACATGGACAACAATATCTTCACGCTGATCGGCTTCGTCGTGCTGGTCGGCCTGGCTTGCAAGAACGCCATCCTGATCGTGGAGTTTGCCCAGCAGATCCAGCATCGGGACGGCAAGGATGCCATCGCCGCCGCCGTGGAAGCCTGCCGGTTGCGGCTGCGGCCGATCTTGATGACTTCCTTCGCTTTCATTCTCGGCGTGGTGCCGCTGGTCATCAGCAAAGGAGCCGGCGCAGAGATGCGCCAGGCGCTCGGCACCGCCGTTTTCTATGGCATGCTGGGGGTCACCGGTTTCGGTTTGTTCCTCACGCCGGTCTTTTACGTCGTGATTCGGAAGTTGACCGGACAGTCGAAGTCTCTCGCCCCACCGGAGGGCAAGAGTGTAAGTCCATAGTGCAGACCCTCGCCCCCGAACCTTATGACATCCAGAATCGTCCTTCCGCTCCTCTTCCTGCTCGCTCTGGCGTTCAGCAGCCCTGCCGGGGAATCGCCGAAAACCAAACCCACTCCGGCAAAGAAGGAGATCGCGCCGTTCTCCGTGACGGTGACGGGTTCCGGTCCGCCGATGATCCTCATTCCCGGGCTGGCCTGCTCTGGAAATGTGTGGGACGGCACGGTCGAGCATTTCAAGGACCGCTACGAATGCCATGTGCTCACCCTCGCGGGCTTCGGCGGCCAACCGGCGATCGGCACACCCTTCCTCGAACCGGTGCGCGATGGGTTGATCAAATACATCGCGGAAAAGCACCTCGATCATCCGATCATCATTGGCCACAGCCTCGGCGGATTCATGGCCTTCTGGGTCGCCGCCACCGCGCCCGACCAGGTCGGTCCCATCGTGGCGGTGGACGGGATGCCCTTTTACGCCGCACTGCTCGATAACACTGCCACCGCGCAATCGATCATCCCGCAGGCGGAAGGCATGCGTGCGCTGTTCAAGGACCAGACGCCGGAGCAATTTGCGTTTCGGGTGCGGGGATTTCTGACCGGGATGATCACGTCGCCGAAAGACATTGCGAAGGTGGCCGAGGGGAGCGGGAAGTCCGACCCCAAGGAAGTCGCCCAGGCTTTCTACGAGCTGATGACCATCGACCTGCGGTCGAAGGTCCAAGCCATCCGCACGCCGGTCCTGGTCATCGGCGCCACTGCGGCGGTGTCCGATCCCGGGCAAAAGAAAGAGGCGGAAGACAACTACCGGGCAGAGGTGGCGACCATCGCCCACCACAAGGTGGTCTTCGCGGCGAAGGCCAGGCATTTCATCCAGTTGGACGAGCCGGACTATTTCTATCAAGAGGTGGAGACGTTCCTCAAGGAATCGTCCGCGCCGGGCCAATAGAACGGCATCCTACCTGGTGTTCGGAATCGTAAAGGTGAACGTCGCCCCTGAGCCGTGAATGCTCTCGGCGGAGACCGTACCGTCATGGGCCTCGACAATCTGCTTTACGATGGCCAGCCCCAGCCCCGTTCCTTCCTTGTCCGGGTCCGTGGCGAGCTTGTCGAACACGCTGGACAGCATCTCCAGCGGGATGCCGGCTCCATTGTCGCGCACCGCGCATCTCACCGCGCCGTCCTCCTGCGCCGCTGTCACCATGACTCGTCCGCGGGCGGCATACTTGAAGGCGTTACCCAGCAGGTTTTGAAAAACCTGGGAGATGAGTCCCGCATCCGCAAACATGACCAAGTCGCGCGGAATCTCGTTGATCACGGTCACATCGTGTTTCGACGAAACGGAGCGCAGATCGACGATCAGGCGCTGAACAAGAGGCCAGAGTTCGAAGGTGCGACGCTCCGGACTGAAGGAACTGCCCATTTCCGACGCCTGCACACTGCTCTCCAGCACGCGTTTTACCAATTCTTCCACCCGCCGCAGATTGCGTCGGAGGATCTCGAAGAGGTCGCCCGTTTCGCCCAGCGTCTTTTCGTCGAGGGTCAGCCGCAGTTCGTCGACGACCAGAGAGGCCGCATTAAGAGGGGTGCGTAGATCGTGGGCGAGGAAGGCGAGATGATCGCTCTCCCGTTCTTTGCGGATGAGCGCCTGCTGGGCGGCGAAGGCCGTCACCGCCAGCCGCACCGCTTCGTCGATCCGATGATTGATGATATGCGCCGTATCGCCGATGACATAGAGGCCATTTCGCTCCGCGATGGTGGTAAAAGCCACCCGCAGGAGATTGTACTCGGCGACCACTTCGCCCACGTCCAATCCATCGTAGAAGCGCTGGACTCCATGGACCGGTGGACTGCCCCGCGTGTGTTCGCTGGAAAGAGCGCCGTCACGTCCCAGCACAAGGTCGCGGATGATCTCCGCCACGACGTCGGGAAGATGATCGGTGATCGTCGGCCTATCCAGGTTCAGATCCTGCAGGAGCACGCCCGCACGGACTCGCCATTCGCTGATGATCTCCTCCCGGCAGCGACCAAAGAGCTCGGCCAGATTTTCGACCGCGCAATCGTTTTGTAAATTCAAGTGCCGCACCGTTCACCGCATCGGGAAGAATAGCCAAGGATTTTACCGCGGAAGAGAGAGGCCCGCCAGCAAGGCGCAGGACGTAGCAAATTTGCCTACAAGGCAAGATTTTTGCGCCCAGGAGAGAGCGCGTCTCAACTGGGCAGCTTTCCGATCGGCATGCATGCATCTCACTCGCCTCGTAGGCCATCTTCCTTTTAACGACTGACGATCTCTTGCCCAGAGCGCTGAACATCCCCGGCCTGCTGACTGGATTCCATCGAGCTAAACGACGGGAAGCCGTTGATTTGTTGCCCGACTGTGTACGGGATGTTATTCACTTAGCCATGTCCTCCCGCGAAGCTCTGTGCCGCCAGCCGGAATGGCTCGTTATTGGCGAGGCCGCCAGCCTGGTCGGGCTGATTGGGTGGGTTGATTATATCACCGGATGGGAATGGAGTTTTTTTCTCTTCTACGCGGTGCCGATTGTCCCGGTGGTGTGGAAGTCAGGGATGCGCATCGGTTTCGCCTTTGCCATCTTTTGTTCCATCATTTGGTGGCTGGCCCAGGTGCAGGATAATCCGTACCGAACCAACTGGGGATTGGCCATGGCGATGGCGAACCGGTTGTTCTACTTCTGCGTCCTGGTCGTCGCGGTGGCGGCCATGGAGGCCCAGCGTGAATCGGACCGCAAACGCATTGCGTCACTCGAACGCGCGCAACAATTGGAGCGCGAAATCCTGCGGACCAGCGAGCGGGAGCAACAACGTCTGGGGAGGGACCTGCACGACAGTCTCGGGCCTCATCTGGCGGCGATTGGCTACGCGGCCAGTTTCCTGGCGAGTGATTTGCGGGAACGGGACCAACCGGAGGTCGCGAAAGCGGAAAAAATCCATGAATTGGTCGGGGAAGCCGTGGCCCTGACGCGCGGACTGGCCAGAACCGTCTTTCCGGTGCAGATGGACAGCACGGGTCTGGCCGCCGCCTTGGAAGATCTCGCGAAGACCACCTCCGATCTCACCGGCAAGGTGATCACTTTCGATGACATTGGGGAGACTTTGCTGGCCGACCCGGAGGCCGGCATGCATCTCTTCCGAATTGCCCAGGAAGCAATGAACAACGCCTTGAAGCACGGTGCCGCGAAAAGAATATCCATCACCTTGGGTGCGTGTGAGGGTGTCATCCGGCTCGTCATTGCCGACGACGGGAAAGGCATGTCCCAGGTGGCGAGCGGCACACGAGGGATCGGCCTGCACTCGATGACATATCGGGCGCGAGCCATGGAGGGCGAACTGAAAATCGATTCGCATCCGAGTGGAGGAACCGTCGTGACGTGTGAGATTCCCGATCGCCAACCCAACCTGACCGCCCCCGCCTCATGAGTGAATCATCGACCGAAGAAAAAAAGAAAATCCTCATCGTCGAGGACCACCCGCTTTTTCGCGCCATGCTGGTGCAACTGATCGAAAACGATCTCGAGATGACGGTCTGTGGCGAAACGGACAACATCAAGGATGCGCTGGCGCTCGTGGAGAAAACGATGCCGGACGCCGCCCTCGTAGACATTACGCTGCAGGGATCGAGCGGGCTGGAGCTGATCAAGGATTTGCGCGCGCGGGACCTGCATTTTCCGGTGCTGGTCGTGTCGATGCATGAAGAGCAGCTCTACGCGGAGCGCGTCTTGCGGGCGGGAGCCCGGGGTTATATATCCAAGCAGGAACCGCCGTTGGAAGTCGTGAAGGCGATTCGCAGTGTGATCGCGGGACGTATTTACGTCAGCGAACGGGTGACCGGATCCATTCTCGAGAAGATGGACGCCTCGGGCAAGACGGGCGGACCGGCGGGTATCGAGGTGCTCTCCGACCGGGAAATCGAAGTCTTCCAACTCGTCGGTCGTGGACTGAATTCACGAGAGATCGCCCAGCGCATCAACCTTGGCATGACCACAGTCGACACGTATCGGCAACGCATCCGGGAAAAGCTGGGTATTAGAAACGCCGCGGAGCTTTATCAACGCGCGGTAAAGTGGGTGACGGAGACCGGTGTTTAGGCGGCCGAGCGGGGCTGCCGGCGAGCTGGCGGGCGAGCGATGCCTGCGTCATGACGGATCGAGTTGGCGGTAAAAGACCGTCGTGCTGCAAAGGCCGCCTTCCGGCATCAAAGCGAAGCCGGGGATATCACCCACACGCACCCAGCCCAAGCGCGCGTAGAGGCGGGCAGCGTCGCCTCCGGTGACAGCGTCGAGCACCAGCAGCGTCTTGCCGCATTCGCGCGCGGTGGTTTCGGCGGCCTTCATCAGCGCCGCGCCCAGCCCCCGGCGGCGGGCGCGGCGATGCACCAGCATCTTCGAGAGATCGGCGCGATGCGGTTGGTTCTCGGGTAGATCGAAGCTGAGCTGTACGGCGCCGCACACGCCGTGGGCATCCTCGGCGACCAACAGCGCGCGTTCGCCTGCGGCCACGCTTTGCGCCACGCGGCGCCAGAACGCCACGGCGCGGTCGCGGGTGAGGGGATGCATGAAGCTCACCGAGGCGCCGCCTTCGACGCAGTCGATCAACACGTCCGCCAGGGCCTCGATCTGTGCCGCGTCGAGCGTGGGCAGGCGTCGCAGGGACCAAGTGGGTGCGGTCATCGTTTCAAGGCGGGTTCGGAGGCGATCACCACGGCATAGCGCGCCGGTTTTCGTGTGGGATTGTGAAACAGCGTCGGGCCACCAAGTTGCATGGCGAGGCAATCGCCCCCGCGCAAGCGGTAGCGCTCCGTGCCGAGCGTGATGTCCATCGCGCCTTCGAGCATCCACACCTGTTGATGCACGCGCACGTCGCGGCCGCCGGTTTCGAAAGCCACGCGTTGACCCGGCGGAAAGTGCACCTCGACGATCTGCATCGGCTGCGGCACACCCGGCGGCGAGACGTTACGCCGGACATAAGCCGAGGCGGGGTCTTGCCACTCGGGCTGATCAGCGCGTCGGGCGATCGGTCCGCTGGGGGACGTGGCGGGTGGATCGAACAGCGAGGCCAGCGTCACGCTGAGGCCCGCGGCGAGTTTTTCCAGGACGACCGCGGTCGGGCTGCTTTCCCCGCGCTCGACGAGCGAAATCATAGAGCGACTCACGCCGCTCTTGCGGGCGAGCACGTCGAGGGAAAGGCCCTGCGCGGATCGCAACTGGCCCACTCGCCCGGCGATGCGTTGATTCACATCGGATAGCAGTTCTTTCATGATGGATGATGTATCCAATATAATGGATGGGATCAATTCCTATCTCTCCCTGTGCCAGAGTTGCCCTCCTGAACTCCCCCATGATTCGCCTTCCTTCCCTACACCCACGTTTCGCGCTGACCTTGCTCGCCTTCGCCACAGCCGTCGCAGGCCTCGCCGCAGAGACGCCCGGGCCGTCGAAAGCTGTGTCGAAAATCCCCGTGACGAAGCCGACGCTGGCCAATGTCCCCTACGGCACGCACGAGCGGCAGGTGATGGATTTCTATCAAGCGACGTCTGACAAACCGACGCCGGTGGTTTTTGCCATTCACGGCGGCGGATGGCAGAATGGAGACAAGTCGGTTTTCAACGACGTCTCTCGTTACCTCGCCGCCGGTATTTCGGTCGTTGCCATCAACTACCGGTTCATCCCGGACGCCGAGGCGGAGAAAGTGGTGCCGCCCGTGAAAGGACCGCTCTCCGACGCCGCGCGCGCCTTGCAGTTTGTCCGCAGCAAGGCCGGCGATTGGAAGATCGACAAGCGACGCATCGGCGCGACCGGCAGTTCGGCGGGCGCGTGCAGTTCGCTCTGGCTGGCGTTTCATCCCGACATGGCCGATCCGAAAAGCGACGACCCGATCGCGCGCGAGTCCACCCGGCTCTGGTGCGTGGCCGTGGTGAAAGCGCAGACGTCACTCGACCCGGCGCAGATGAAGGAATGGATCCCGAACAATAACTATGGCGCTCACGCCTTCGGCTTCAAAGGCGACCCCGCGCAGAAGCTCGCTCCGGCCGATCAGTTTCTCGCCAACCGGGAATCGATCCTGCCGTGGATTGCGGAGTATTCACCCTATGCATCGGTCAGTGCGGACGACCCGCCGGTCTATCTGGGCTATTACACTCCGCCCGCCCTCGGTCAGCCGCAGGAAAGTCCGGCCCACTCGGCCAACTTCGGCGTGAAGTTGCAGGAGAAATGCCGGGAGGTCGGTGTGCCGTGCGAGCTGGTCTATCCCGGTGCGACAGAAGTGCTGCACGCCACCGCGGCGCAATATCTCGTAGAAAAGCTCAAGGCCCCATCGGCGAAGCCATGAGCGCGCGATCATTCATGAAAACAATGTCCCTTGCTGCGGGCGCTGGCTTGGCGCTCTTCGCATCCAGCTTCGCCAATGACATGCCGGGAGAGATTTCGGTCAGCCAATACCACTCCATCCAGGAAGCCATCGATGCCAATCCCGGCCGCAGTGTCTATCTGCCGGCGGGGGATTATGTGATCTCGGAGAAGATTCGCATTCACGGCGACGATGCCGGCTTGTTCGGGCCGGGGCGGATCATTCAAACGAATCCCGATCAGCCCATCATCACCGTCGAGCGGGCCTCGGGCGTCCGGCTGCGGCAGATGACCCTCACCCGCGCGGAGGGGAAGATGGACAGCCGCTCCGAAGGCGTCTTCGCCGCCCAGTGCCGCGATCTCGTGCTGGAGGAATTGCGGGTGATCGACAACCATTCGGCGGCTGCGGCGATATCCTTGCGGGAATGCGCCGCCAGCCAGGTGCGCCATTGCCTGGTGCAAAATTACACGCGCATCAGCGTCGATGACCGTACGGCCAACCCGGAGCTGGGCTACGCCTTCAAGTGCATCGATGGCACCGGCATCACGGTCGACCGCTGCGTCGGAGCGCTGATCGAGGGCAACCGGGTGATCGAACTGCACTTGCTGCCTACGCCGGAGATCCAGAAGGAATTCGACCTCGGCAAATTCGTGAAGAAGAACGCCCAGAAAGGCATCCTCACCAACCAGAAGGTGTGGGACGACGAATACATGAATGCCTGGCACCAGGGCTCGGCCATCGTCGTCAATGCGCCGGAGGTCAGCGACTGCACGCAGGTGCTCGGCAACTATATCGAGAATGCCGCGCAAGGCCTGGACATCCACGCCGACCATGTCGTCGTCTCGCAAAATATCGTCAACAACGCTTTCATCGGGATGAAGGCCATGCACGGTTCGCGCCACGTGCTCATCATCGGCAATCAGTTCATCAAAAACGATCTATGGAGCATCGGACTCATGCCCGGGGCCGCCTCCCATGTGGCGACCCCGGCGCATGACGGCAAAGCAGCGCTGCCCGCCAACGTGGATGGCGGCTCGATCATCGCCAACAATATCATCTCCGACTTCGGCTACGGCCATGCGCACTGGATGTGGGGCAACGACGGCAATCCGTTGCGCTTCGATCACGGGCAGCGGGCGGATGGTCCGCCGCTGTCCGATGTCGTCGTCCAGGGCAACATCGTTTACGACACCGGTCGCGATCAGGTCATCGTGGATGGTCGGCCGCAGGTCGAGCCGCCACGCTACAAGTACGCCGTCCGCATTGAAGGCGGGCCGTCGGCGCCGCAAGGCCTGCATTTTTCGAACAACCTCCTGCACCCGGGCGCGAACGGCGTCTCGAACGTCGAACTCGCACCTTAGAGGCTGGGGGAAAAGTACCGCTCTCCCTCATCTGTCATTCTGAGCGGAGTGTAACGGAGTCGAAGAACCCCGTCGCTCTACCAAAGA
>NZ_JBDUCX010000057.1:0-31257 GCF_040003245.1 Chthoniobacter sp. | reverse complement strand
GTGGACCTGACCCATCCGGACCTGAACCTGGTCCCCGGCTACAACGCGCCGGATATTTGCAAGGCTTGTAACCGGCGGTGCGGTTTTCGCGTTACGACCGGCATGAAACACCCACTCACCCTCCCGACCAAATCCCTCGCTTTCATTTTCGCCGCCTTCGCGCTGGCGCATGGCGCCATGGCGCAGGAGACGATCGACCCCGATGAAGCGCAGAAGATCGCGCAGAAGCTGGCTTCCCTGTCGACCGCGTCGAGCGAGCAGCCATTCAACGTCGATCCCGACGCCGGCAAGCCGGTGGGGATCAAGGGCGGCGATGCGGGGCTGATCATCATTCCGGACAAGCAGTTCAGCGCGGATGTCCTCGCCAATGCGGGCAAGACGGCGACACCCGTGGCGCAGTTGTGGATGCACAAAATCAGCCTCGCGAACAGTGGCGCCGCTGTCGACAAGGCCAAACTGCGCACCTTCACCGTGGGCGATGGAGACAAGGCCCGCGACGTGCAGCTCTTCCTCATCGGGGTGGTCAAGAACGGGCAAGGCGCGGCCGAACTCGTCATCTATGGCAAAGGTGCCGAGGCCATCCTGCACGCTCCCGTGACGAAACACTTCGCCGCGAAAAAGGACGTGGCCATCGATGTGTCCGCGCACAAGACCGGCGAGGACGCGGCCGCCCTGGCCCTGGATTTCTTCGGCGAATATGCCACGGAACTCGCGGTGGTGAAGGCGAACGACTGAGAAGTCGGAAATTCCCAGTTTCCTCGCGGCGACTTCGGGGCTACAACACCGCCCCTTATGAAAATCGTCGTCGCATACTCCGGTGGTCTCGATACCTCCGTCCTGCTCACCTGGCTGAAGGAAACCTATTCCGCGGAGATCGTCGCTTTTTGCGCGGATGTCGGCCAGGAAGAGGAGCTCGACGGCCTCGAGGACAAGGCGCTGCGCACCGGCGCGAGCAAGTGCTACATCGACGACCTGCGCGAGGAATTCGCCCGCGACTTCATTTTCCCGATGTTCCAGGCCGGGGCGATTTACGAGGGGCAATACTATCTCGGCACTTCGATCGCGCGTCCCTTGATTGCCAAGCGCATGGTCGATATTGCGCGCCTGGAAAAAGCGGATGCCGTCGCCCACGGGGCCACGGGGAAGGGCAACGACCAGGTGCGCTTCGAGCTCACGGCGGCGGCGCTGGCCCCGGAATTGGAAGTCATCGCCCCGTGGCGGCAGGACCGCTTTCGCGAGCAGTTCCCCGGTCGCGCGGAGATGATCGCCTACGCGGAGAAGAACCAGATTCCCGTGCTCGCCTCGGCGAAGAAGCCTTACTCGATGGATCGCAACCTCCTGCACATCAGCTTCGAGGCCGGCATCCTCGAGGATCCGTGGTTCGACGCCAGCGCGGAAAAAGCGCGCGAGATGTATGTGCTCAGCGTTTCGCCCGAGGAAGCACCCGACAAGGCGGAACACGTCGAGCTGGTTTTTGAAAAGGGCAACTGCGTGGCCGTTGGCTACCACGAGCTGGACGGGCTGCTTTCGGACCTGAAGATCAGCGACGTCAAATACGACAGCGACAATCACGCCCGGCTGAATCCGCTCCAGGTCATGCGCGTGCTCAACAAGCTTGGCGGCAAGCACGGCATCGGGCGCGTGGACCTCGTGGAGAACCGCTTTGTCGGCATGAAATCGCGCGGTGTGTATGAAACGCCCGGCGGCGCGATCCTGCACTTCGCGCACCGGCAGGTGGAATCGCTCACCATGGACCGCGAGGTCATGCACTTGCGCGACTCGCTCATCCCGCAATACGCCACCTTGGTTTACAACGGCTTCTGGTTCGCGCCCGAGCGCGAGGCCTTGCAGGCGCTCATCACCGAGTCGCAAAAGAACGTCACCGGCACCGTGCGGCTCAAGCTCTACAAGGGCAACATCATCACCGCCGGCCGCAAATCGCCGCTCAGCCTTTACAACCCCGACATCGCCACGATGGAGGCCGACCCGACCAAGGCCTACAACCAAAACGACGCGACGGGGTTCATTGCCCTGAATGCGTTGCGCTTGAAGGTCGCGGCGCGCGTCCACGCGGTGAAGTAAGCGGGCAGGGAGAGAGGTCCACGAAATACACGAAAGAGTGGTCCTTTCGCGCCTGTTGCTGGTGACGCCGTGGACGGATTTGATTTCCGGCCCAGAATGGGCTATCTCCTTCGCAGGCGGCAATGGGGCCGCGAGTCGTGACAAGGGAAAGGGCGGGAGGACAACCTGCCAAAAGGCAATTTTCGAATAGGAGATGGCGCTTGGAGGGCACCGCGCCGTCGGTGCCGGGGGAACGGCCCGCCAAGGAAGCGACGGCGCGCTTCCCTCCAGTTCCGATGCGGAAATTCAGCCGAGACAACGTGAAATTGATTCGATTCCTATGCGGTCAAGCCTCGGGGCAGGAAGCCTTGAGAGAAGCATTTCGGGGAACGCCTGTTCCACGTGGCTTCCATCTCGCAGCGATGGCTGCGAGACAGTTCCGACTCTCGCTGGCCCGCCTCTATCAGAGAAGCCTGGACCGGTTTCGACTAGTTCCGACTCTAGGAGTGCGGCGAGTGCTCGGTGCCGGCGGACTTGTGGAACAGTCGGTGAGGGCAGTGCCTCCCCTACTCGAAATCAGGGAGACCAAGCCTCCTTCCCACAGAGGGAATCAAGGCCAGTCAAGGCGGCACAAGGCGAATCAAGGCCGAAAATTTTCCGCCGCGGCCGGCGCGCCGTCCATTTTGACCGACGTGGCGTGGCACGGCGGGAAGAGCGCTCGCCAAAACAGGGGATTCGGCTCAGGCTTTTCCGGCAATGGACACCTTCTTCGGCATTCTGGCGGCGGTGGTCGCGCTGGCGTCGCTCCCCTGCGGCTACCTGCTCGCGCGCCGCTGCGTGACGAACCCGGGCGGTCGCATTTTGCTCACGCTCCTCTTCGGGCTCATCATTCTCGTGGTCGGCGTCGTCTCCGTCATCTCCGGCTGCTCGGCGATGGGCGGGCGCATGGATTTCAAGTGATGAGCTGGGGCAAACCGCGCAATGTCTGGCAGTGGTTGCTGGTGCTCACGCCCGCCGTGGAGATGATGGCGTTGCAAGCCGAGGCCGACCGGTGGGGACCCGCGCTCTTCGGTAACTCCGAAATCCCGGGACTGACTCTCGTCATTTTGAATGTGATCGTGGTCTTTGCGGTTTCACTGGCGCTCGGGGTCTCGTGGTTCTGGCATTGCCCGGATTGGGCCGAACGCTTCCTCAAGGGAGGGGCGGCGGGCGTGGCGGTGGCGGTGGTCAACATTACGATTGGCACCGTCGGCAGCCGGATCGGTTGCACTTTATTTCATAAGCAATGAACGTCCTCGTGCTCAGCGAAACCCTCCTTAAGCGCACCCAGTCGCGTTGTCCGATCTGCCATGCGGACTGCCCGGCGGAAGTGTGGAAGGTCGGCGATGCGAAGCAGCAGCGCGTGATGCTGCGGCGGCGTTGCGTGGAGCATGGCGAGGCGGAGGCGTGCATTGCGTCGGATGCCCGGTTTTACTGGCTGGCACAGGGCGAGCCGGAGAATGCGTGCTGCGGCGGGAATGCCTGTGCGGCGAGCGATGGAGCGGTGCGCGGCACGCTCGGGCGCAATGCGGCGGGCGTGGCAGAGCTGGAGAACGGAAAATCGAAAACGGAAAAGCTCAGCACCTGCCTGGCGCTGATCGAGATCGTCAACTCCTGCAATCTGGCTTGCCCAACGTGCTTTGCCGATTCGCCGCGGAGCTCGGCGGTCGATGCCGTGCCGCTCGGGGATTTGCAGCGGCGCATTCAAGGCGTGATCGATCGCAAGGGCGGCATCGAGATTCTTCAGCTTTCCGGCGGCGAGCCGACGCTGCACCCGCAGTTCTGCGAGTTGCTCGCGTGGTGCCACGCGAATCCCGGCATCGACTACGTGCTGCTCAATACCAACGGTGTGCGCCTGGCGACCGACGACGCTTTTCTCGACGCGGTGGGGAAGACGTTCTGCTACGGCAAATTCCAGCTCTACCTCCAGTTCGATGGTCCGCAGGAGAGTGGCCAGCGGAACTTGCGCGGCGCCGACCTGCGCGATGTGCGCCGCCGCGCCATCGAGCGCTGCGGCGCGCTGAACATCCCCATCACGCTGGCCATGACCGTCACGCCGGAGAACCTCGGGCATTTGTGGGCAGCCGTGGAATACGGGCTGCAATTCCCTCATGTGCGGGGCGTGGCCTTTCAGCCGGCCTTTGGCTCCGGCCGGGTTTCTGGTTTCGAGTTTAAAGTTTCTGGTTCTCCGCAGCGGGGACAACCAGAAACCAGAGCCGAGCGAAGCGAGACGCCCGTAGGTGCCGTGGAGGCAAACCAGAAACCAGAAACCACGCATCTCAACACCGCCGACATCATCCTCGCCGCTGTCGAGCAAGCCGGTGGCCGGCTGCGTTACGACGACTTCACGCCGCTCCCTTGCGGCGATCCGAATTGCGCGACCATCGGCTACCTGTTGAAAACCGGCGACGGCGCCACACGCTCGATCAGCGAGTTCATCGACTTCGCGCAGGTGCAGGGATTTCTCCGCGACAAGATCCGCTATCGGCTCGAGGACCTGCTGCAATGCGGGTGCGAGAGTGAGCCGCTCGGCGAATTGCTGAAGCAATTCGAGCTCGATGAAACGCACACCTTCCGCCTGTTCATCAAGCCCTTCATGGATGCGTGGACCTGGGACCAGGACCGCATCGACCGCTGCTGCACGCATGTGATCCGGCCTGACGGGCAGCTCGATTCCTTCTGCCGCTACTACGCCCTGCGATGAATCTGGAGCCGCCCCCACTGCCTCCCAAAAAGCCGCTGGCCCTGCCGGTGATCATGGCCTTCGTGCCTTCGGCGCTCGCGCTCCTGCTCTTCAGTTTCACGATCCCCAAGGCCCAATTGACGCAGCTCTGCATTGCCGCCGCGGTGGTCAGTGTCATTTGCTGCGCGGTGTCGTCGATCATGCTCTTCAAGCGCAACACGACGGCGGCGATCATCTTCGGCATCCTGCTCGCTCTGCTCAATCTCGCCGTGTCCGCCGGCCTCGGTTGCGCCGCGCTGCTCGTCCAGTGATCTCATGAATCCCTCCTACTATCTTCAGTTGTTCTTCCACGCTCTGTGCGAGTGGATGGTATCGTTCGGCGTGGCCTACTGGGTCGCGCAGATCTGGACGCAATCGCCGTCGCCGCTCGTAGTGCGATTGGCCAGGCATCCCCAGCGATTCTGGCTGGCGATCGCTTTCGGCATCGCACCGCCGATCTTGGGATTGCTTTTGTGGCCGGTGCTCCTGGCATCGTACCAGAGTGCGGCTGGAGTGTATTTGCGGATCCCGATTTCCTACGCGTTGGCGGTGATTTATGGCGTCCTGGTGGGGCTCGCAGCGAGTTGCTGCGCGGCGCCGGCCACTGCCGAAGAGCCATTCCGCCCGGCGCGCGCCGGCGGAGTCAGCGCGGCCTTGATCGTCGCCTCCTTTCTCTTTGGCTCGTTTGTTTTTCAGCCGCTGCTGCACATGATTACGGGGCTTGTCACGGCGGTCGCCGTCCTCGTTGTGTCGCGGTTGTGCTTGGGCGAGTCCGCCGCGACGCTTTCAGGATCAGCCAGTACGGTTCCGTCTCCCCGGCGGAGTCCGGCCATTGCGCTCGTTACCGGTTTCATCCCGTCGGCTCTCATCCTCGGGGCCATCGCCGTGGCCTCGTCGACCAATCTGGGAAAAGACGAGAGCAACGCGCTGCTGTGGATTTGCAGTATCGTGAGCGTCTTTTGCTGCTTCGGCGCCTCGATCGCGCTTTTCACGCGTAAGACGGGCGGCGCCATCGCGGGCGGGATTTTGCTGATGTTGCTCAATGCGTTCATCGCGTTTTTCTTCGGCTGCTGCGCGTCGATCAACCTCTCGAACATGCACTAAATGAAATCCACGGCGTACGGCTGGCTGATGCTCGCGGGGATTTTGGTGAGCGTGCTGTGGTGGTCGCGGCTCGCGCGGCGCGATGAGCGGCTGTTGATCATTTACTTCGCCGCGCTGATTAGTGCGTTCGTCGGCGCGAAGCTGGTCTATCTCGCGGCGGAAGGCTGGATGTTTTGGGACGACCCGCAGCGCTGGGTCATCTGGGCCACGGGCAAGACGATCCTCGGTGCGTTGTTGGGCGGCTACGTGGGTGTGGAAGTGGCAAAAAAGTTCACCGGTTACACACAAGCGACGGGCGATTGGTTCGCGTTGATCGCACCCTTCGGCATTGCGCTGGGCCGCGTGGGCTGTCTCGTGCACGGTTGCTGCCTGGGCCGGCGGTGTGCGCCGGCGTGGTGGACGATCCGTGATGGGCACGGCATCGCGCGCTGGCCCGCGGTGCCGGTGGAGATCGGCTTCAATATCGCCGCGATCCTTGTGTTTATCGGCCTTCGCCGGCGGCACCTCTTCCCCGGGCAGCACTTTCACCTCTATCTCATCGCCTACGGGATTTTTCGTATGCTGCATGAATTCCTCCGGGCCACGCCACGAGTGAGGGGTGAATTCTCCGGTTATCAAATTGCTGCATTAGCGGTTGCGGGATTGGGCATCGTGGGCTTTGTTCGCCGCCGACATGCGCAAAGCGTTTCGCAAGTTGGGTCGGCGGTCTCTTCGTTCTCGTAGCCTCATCGTCATTGTCCTGATCGTGGGATTTTTCGTCAATGTGCCCTACGCTGCGGAAGATATGCCGGATGATCTCATCGCGAAGCTGGAGGAAATCCGCAAGGAGCGCGGCCTGCCGGCGCTGGCGGTGGCGGCGATCCGGCATGGCAAACTCGTCGTCAACGTGGCGACCGGGGTGCGCAAGCTGGGTTCGGAAGATCCGGTCACGACGGACGACCAATGGCACCTCGGCTCGTGCACGAAATCGATGACCGCCACGCTCGCGGGTATGATGGTGGACGAAGGCAAGCTGGGGTGGCACACGACGATCGGCGAAGTCTTTCCCGATCTGCAGGGAGCGATGCGACCCGAGTGGCACAATGTGACGCTCGAGCAGTTGCTCACCCATCGCAGCGGCGCGCCGGATCACCCGCCGGTGGATTTGTGGGCCGAGGCGCTGGATCAAAAGGGGACGCCGACCGAGCAGCGGCTCGCGATCCTGCGCGGAACAGTCTGCCAGCCGCCCGAGGCGCCGCGCGGGAAAAAGTTCATCTATTCCAACGAGGGCTACGCGATCGCCGGGGCGATGATCGAGCGGGTGTCGGGAAGCTCTTGGGAAGACTTGATGCGGGAGCGAATTTTCGAGCCGCTGGGGATGACGTCGGCCGGCTTTGGCGCGCCCGCCACGGTTGGGAAGGTGGACCAGCCGTGGGGGCATCTTGGCGAGATCGGCGAATTACGCCCGGTGCCGCCCGGGCCGATGGCGGATAATCCTCCCGCGATCGGGCCGGCCGCCACCGTGCATGCTTCACTGGCCGATTTCGCACGCTATGCGAATTGGCACGCGGACTGGAGCCGGGCCGAGCCTCGGCTCCTGACAGAGGAGACTTTCAATCATTTGCACAAGACCGCGCCGGGGCAGGAATATGCCCTCGGCTGGCTGGTACAGGATCGCGACTGGGCGGGCGGTGAGGTTTTCTGGCACACCGGCTCCAATGCCATGTTCTACGCCGTGATGTGGGTGGCGCCGGACCGGGACGCGACCTTCGTGGCCGCAACCAATGCGGCCCATTCGGAGGCGGACGACGCGTGCAACGATGCCGTCGTGGCGCTCATCCGCCGCGTGCTCGGAAAATATTAACCGCCGAGACGCCGAGGCGCGGAGAGAGAAAAAGTCCTCTTTCCCGAAAGGAGCGCTGTTTCCTCCGCACCTCGGCGCCTCCGCGGTTTAATTCAGTACCGCGGGACGGAGGTATCGATCTCCACCGACCACGCATCGATGCCGCCGGCGAGGTTCGTTACATCGAGATAGCCGTTGCGCAGGAGATATTCCGCGGCGCGCGCCGAGCGGCCGCCGTGATGGCACTGGATGAGCAGGGGTTGCGCGCGATCGGTCAGCTTTTCCGCGGCGATGGTGGGCCACTGCGAGAGCGGCAACAACTCCGCGCCGGCAATATGCGCGGTTGCAAATTCGTCGGCCTCGCGCACATCGACGAGGCGGGGCGGAGTGGGTCCGGAAAGTCGCGCCTGCGCTTCCGCGACGGAGATTTCGGGAACGGGCACGGGGATCAATTGGTGACCGCGACCGGTGTGCCGACGCTCACGTTCTCGAAAAACTTCTGGGCCATAAAGCCCGGCATGCGGATGCAACCGTGCGAGGCTGGGTAGCCGGGCAGGAAGCCTTCGTGCATGCCTGTGCCGCCGACGATGCGCATGAAGAAAGGCATCCTGGCCCCATCGTAGCGCGCGCCCTTGGGCATCGGGTCCTTATCGCGATCGACTTCCTTCTTGAGGATGCTGCCATCGGCATTCAGGTAGTCGCCGAAGCGTGAGGACACGTGGTCTTTGTCCTTCTGGATGATGTGAAAATTGCCGGCGCCCGTGCCGAAGCCTTCGCGCCCCGTCGAGACGACCGAGATTCCGACCAGTTCGCCGCCCTTATAAAAATACGCCCGTTGTTCCCCGAGGTTGATCCGGATCGAGGGTGAGCCACTCGCATTGTCGCCATCCCAATAGGAGACGTTGTCGAAATTCGCACGCTGCTGCTGGTTCTGGCGTTTGAAGCCGCCGAGATACGCGGTGTCCTGGTGCACCCGGGCGTCATTGGCACAGCCAATCGCGAAAGCGGCAGTCAGAAGTGAGAGAACAAGGTTACGGAGCATCGGCACAGGGGTTTAAAGGCGCGCCAATAAATCGCGTGCCCCCTGAAGCGTCAAGGGGCAATGGGCGGGAACAATCCATTGCGGCCCGGAAACCGCTCTGCTATAGGTGCCGGACTTTTTTTCCAGCGGAAACCGCCCCAGCATGCCGACCTACGAATACCAGTGTGAGAAGTGCAAAAAGTCTTTTGACTACTACCAGTCCATGAAGGACCCGGTGCTCAAGAGCTGTCCCAAGGACCTGTGTCGCCAAAAGACCTGGGGCAAAGGGAAGGTCAAACGCCAGATGGGCACCGGCGCCGGGTTGATTTTCAAGGGCTCGGGATTTTACATTACCGACTACCGCAGTGAGGGTTACAAGGCATCCGCGAAAAGCGAATCCGGTGGTGGTGAAAGTAAAACAGCAGACGCGAAGACGACCGAGACGAAAAAGACGGAAACGAAGCCCGCTGCCCCTGAACCCAAGAAAGCATCGGCCAAAAAGAAGAACGATTAACCATGGCTACGAATCCTCCCGCCCCCGCTCCCACGCTGCCCTGCGAACAGTGCGGCTATGCCAATGAGCCAGAGCGCGTCTATTGCCATAATTGCGGCGCGAAACTGGACCGCTCTCTCCTGCCCAAAGCGGCGGAGAAAACGCAGGAAAACCCCGACACGGCTAAAAAACGCATCGCCAAGATGACCAACCCGAAATCCGGGACGGTCGGACGCGAGATCAAGATGTTCTTCAAGGTGGCCTTCTTCTCCGCGTTGATCGCGGCGGTCTTCCTCATCCTCCAGAAGCCCGATGACCTGCCCGAACTGAAGAAGGTGGAGTCGGAGCGCATGATCAACAGCGACATGATGGAGGCGCTCGGCTCGCCCACGCCCGCCCGCGTCTCCTTCAGCGATACTGATATCAACAACTATCTCAAGCGGGCGATCAAGACCAAGGACACCATGGTGCCGGGCGTCCAGGTGGTGCATGCCTACGTGGCCTGCCTGCCCGGTGCGTTGCGCATTTATTCGGAGCAATCCGCCTTTGGTTATCCCACTTTCTCGCGCATCGACTACAAGCTCGAGATCAAGGATGGAAAATTCGCCCCGACCATTGTCGGTGGCGCCTTCGGCAAGCTCGCCGTGGACCCGCAGCTCATGCAGTACGCGGACTACGCTTTCGGCACCCTCTGGGATTCGCTCGCCCGCGAGCACAAGCAGATGGACAAGATGCTCAGCGTCAGCGTCCAGCAGGGCCGCGTCGACCTGGTGACCAAGGGGATGAACGCCCCGCGATGAACCTCCGCGCCCCAGTGGGGTGGTTGGCGGCGCTGGCGGTGATCCTTGGCCTCCCGGCGCGGGCGGTGGATTTCCGGCAGCAGAGCGTCAGCAAGTCGAAGCAGTTCGTCATCTTCAGTTCGGATGTGCGCTTGCGACAGCGCGTGGCGAGCTATGCGGATGAACTGACCCAGGACGTCAGGGAACTGCTCGGCGGGACCGGTCTGTGGAAAATCCCCATCGTCATTACGCTCGACCCCGCGGAAATTTCCGACCCGGTCGCCCCGCCCGCGGTCCTGCGGCTGGTCGATACGGCCGGGGGACAAAAGATCGAGATCAACGTGAAGATCGGCCGCGATCCCAGTGCCGTGAATATGCAGAAAGTCATGCTGCGGGCGCTCCTGCTCGAGTATGCCTACCGGGGGATTCCCGTGGAGGGTGGCACCGCCTACGTGGAGGCGCCGTGGTGGGTGTTGGAAGGGCTCATCGAGATGGAGCGCCGCCGCGACGCCGGCATCGATAGCGATCTCTTCCGGCGCCTGGTGGAAACGAACCATCTGCCGCCGATCGAAAATTTCCTGCGCGAGAAGCCGGAGGAACTGGGTCCCACCGCACTGTCGGTGGATCGCGCCCTGGCCATGGGGCTCTTGCAGATGCTCGTGGAGCAGCCCGATGGGCACCTGAACCTCGCCCACCTCGTGCGCGACTGGCCGCAGAGCAATGGCGACCCGATGGCGCTGCTGGCCAAGGAATTTCCGGCCGTGGCCGGCAACTCGCAGACCTTGCAGAAATGGTGGACCATCAATCTCGCCCGTTATGCCGCGGCCGATCGTTTCGAGGGCCTGACCGCGGAAGAAACCGACAAGCTGCTGACGCCTCTGCTGCAGATCGAATTCGTGATCAACAAGAAGGGCGAAAAAAAGACCTTTGCGGTGAGTGACTACGCGCAGTTCATGAAGCTGCCATCCAGCCGGATCACGCTCGGCAACCGGCATGCCGAGATCATCGCACTGGGCACGCGGGGCAATGCGCTGCTGCGGCCGGTGGTGACCGACTACGAACAGATCTTCGCCTTGCTCGCCCGGGGAAAAACGCGCGGGATGCGCGAGCGATTGGCGAAAGTGGAGGAATACCGGGCGTTCGTCTTAAAACGCATGTCGGAGATCGCCGATTACTTGAACTGGTTTGAGGCCACGCAGATGAAGACCAAGAGCGGGGCTTTCGACAATTACCTCAAGACGGTGAATGAGCTTTCCGACCAGGCGCGGAAGCAAAAAGGCCCCATCGAACGCTACCTCGACGAACTCGAAAAGCAGTTTTGAGGGCGCTGCACGCGTCGCTGCTGCCTCCGCTCAGAGCTGCAATTCCTTCGACATCTTCTCCATGCACGCCGGGCAGATGCCGTGGGAGAAGTCCGTGCCCGTCTCCGCGTAGATATATTCGTCGATCTGCCGCCAGTAGTCCCGGTCGTCGCGCACGCTTTTGCAATACATGCAGATGGGCAGCAAGGTCTTCAGGCGCTTCACGTCGTTGAGCGCCGTTTCCAGGTCCTTGACCCGCTTTTCCAGGGCGCGTTCGAGCTCCACCACGCGTTGCCCCACCTTGAGGCGTGCGCGCAATTCGTCGGGGTCGAAAGGCTTGATCACATAATCGTCCGCGCCGGCGTCCAGCCCGGCGGCGATTTCGTCCTTCTGGCTCTTGGCCGTGAGCATCAGTAGGTAAATATACGGGCTATTCCGGTTCTGGCGCACGCGCCGGCAGACCTCCACGCCGTCCATCACCGGCATCATCCAGTCCAGGATGGCGAGCGAGGGCGCGTCCGGGCCCGCGAGGATCTCCGCCGCCGCCGCACCGTCCTGCGCCGTGAGTACGTCGAATCCCCAGTTCTGCAAATTGCGCTCGAGCAAGTGTCGCGAAACGTAGTGGTCCTCCGCAACGAGTATACGATTGATCGTGGAATTCATGCCTGGATTAGGAGCTATCGTCTGACAGAGATCGAATTTCACGTGAGAAATGCGTGGGTATTTTTGCCGCGCACCGGAAGAACCTGCGGAATCCTCGTTTTCCGCTTTGCTCCCGGGCGGAATTGTCGTTTCGTCGCATTCCCTGACCGATGAAAGTTTCCGATCTCCGCGGCATCTTGCAATACGTCCCGAGATTTCGGGAGCGCATCTTCGTGGTCGCGATCGACGGCGAGATCGTGGCCTCGCCGAATTTCGCGAATATCCTGCTCGACCTGGCCGTGCTGCGCTCGCTGAGCATCAAGGTCATTCTCGTGCATGGCGCCAGCATGCAGATCGCACAGCTCGCCGCGGAACGGGGCGTGTCCATTTCCAATGCGGACGGCACCGGCATTACCGATGAACCGACCCTCAAGGTGAGCCTCGAGGCGGTGACGAACGTGATGAACGAGATCATGCAGGGCCTCACCTCGGTGGACCTGCGGGCGGCCTATGGCAATGCCATCATCGCCCATCCCGCCGGCATCCTCAGCGGTGTGGACCAGCTCCATACCGGCCGTGTGGAGCGCGTGGACACCAAGTCGCTGCACCTCTTTCTCAACGAAGGCATCATCCCGCTCATCCCGCCGCTGGGCTACGATGGGGAGGGCAAGACCTTCCGCGTGAACTCCGACGGCATCGCCCTCGAAGTCGCCGAGGCGATGCAGGCCATGAAGATTTTGTTCCTGTCCGCGAGCGATGGCGTGATGGTCGACGGCGAATTGGTCGGCCAGCTTTCGATCCCGGAAGCGGAGGATTTCGTGAAAAAGAAAAAGGGCAGCGCCGACCCGGGCGTGCTCTCGAAGCTCGATCACGCCGCACGCGCCTGCCGCCTTGGAGTGGCGCGGGTGCATCTGCTCAATGGACTGAACGACGAAGCGCTGCTCAGCGAGATCTTCAGCCAGGAAGGCATCGGCACGATGGTCTACTCCAACGAGTACCAGCAGATCCGGCGCGTCTTCAAAAAGGACGTGCGGGCGATCATGACGCTCATCCGGCAATCCGTGGACAGCGAGGAGTTGGTGAAACGCACGCGCGTCGATATCGTGGCGCACCTCGAGGATTATTGGGTGCTGGAGATCGACCGGAACCTCGTCGGCTGCGTCGCGCTCCACATTTACCCGGAACAAGAACTCGCCGAGCTGGCCTGCCTCTACGTGCACAAGAACGCCGAAGGCCAGGGGTACGGGCGCAAGTTGATGGCCTTCGCCGAGCAATTGGCGGCGGAGAAGGGGATCAAACAGGTGATGGCGCTCTCCACCCGGACCTTCAATTATTTCCAGCAAAAGGGCGGCTATGCCGAAGCGACGCCCGACATCCTGCCGCCCGAGCGCCGCAAGAAGTACGACGCCAGCGCCCGGAAATCCAAGGTGATGGTCAAGACCGTGAGCGTCGTGGCGCCGCCCGAAGCTTCGCGGGGGTAGCCTCGCCATGAGCGATCCCGATTTCACTGCCGTGCCGTTGTCTTCGCCGGCGCGCCGGTCCGAGCCGCCAATCTTGCCCGGGGGCGTTCTGCTCGACGCGCCGGAAATGGGCCGCCGGAAACTTGGCCTGGCGTTCGTTGCTGGGTTGGTTGTGGGCGTGGCGGGCTGCCTCGTTCTGTATTTCATTTCATCGGTCCACCGGCTTTCCCCGTTGCCGCAGGGGGCTTCCGACCGGGTGCATGTCGGGCCTTTTGAGATCGGAAACAACAGTAACCCTGCGAGTGCCAGCGTCGTGGTGCCGGACGCCACGTTGAGCCTCCTCCCCGTTACCAGCGAGGAGCAGCGCGACGACGAGGCCATCAAACGCTTTACGCTCCACATTCCGATCAAGGCGCGGCCCGACTCCCATATCGAGGCACGCGATTTGGTCGTGCACGTTCTGTTCTACGATATCATCGGTGGTCAGAAGGTCGTCCAGACCAGCGCGAACGTGAATTCCCGTTGGGTCAATCCGCCGGCGGATTGGAAGAAAGCGGGCATTGAGGACCTGGCCGTGGAGTATCAACTCCCGAAACCGAAAGCCGGGACCACGAAGCCCGAGGCCCGGAAATACTTCGGCTACCTCGTGCGCCTTTATTATAAGGATCAGCTTCAGGCCGCCACCGCCCAACCGGAGAGGCTTCAGCGTCAATATCCCCCGTCGCCGACCCTGCCCAAGTGACGCTGGGATGGTCCTTTTGGATGGCCGCCGGGAGCACTCCATGGGGGGTGCGGCCTGTGTTATAAAAAACTCGCACCTTAAATAGGCTTAAGGCACCTTAAATCGGCGTCCCTTTCTTCACCTCGGAACCTCTTGACGCGCATCGGCCCTCGGGCGCGGTTTTCTGTTGCTGCTGCCAGTTTTCTCGCACCTTGATTGCCTTGATTTACCTTCAATCGGCTTGAATCGAGCCATGGCTGCCCCCCTTTGGGGTGGGCCGTTTCCCCCATCGTTTCCGGTGGTGTCGCTGCGCTCGACCACCGGCGATGGGCGCCGGGATGCCTCCGGCATCGGGCACGGAATTGAGCCATTTGACGAGGCGCTGGCGACGTTCGCCCGTGGCGAGGCGTTCATGGAGTTCCGGGCAGATGGCCAGCGGGAAGGGGGCGGCCTTGCCGTGGCGCGGGCAATGAGAATCGTCGGAGTTCATGTGGGGAAGTATGGCATGACCCGGCGCAAAAGGTGCATGGCCCCATTGGTTCCATTGGCTCCATTGCGGAATATTTCACGTCGGGTGCTCTTCTTCGCTGGCGGATTTTCTGCTCGCCTCGCTGGCGGAAAACGCGCCTGCTGGCGGCGCTTTGTTTATGTCCAATCCCTGGCTGCTCGACGGCCTCGTCATCCTCGCCTACTTCGCCCTGGTCATCTCCATCGGCCTGTACAAAGGGCGCGGCGAACGCTCGATGGAAGGCTTCGCGGTCGGCGACCGCAACATCCCGTGGTGGGCGGTGCTGGCTTCCATCATGGCCGCCGAGGTCAGCGCGGGCACGTTCCTCGGCACGCCCGGGGAAGGGTATGGCTTACGGAACTTTACCTACGGTCAGCTCGCCATCGGCACGATCCTCGCCCGCATCATCGTGGCCTACCTTTTCATCGCACGATTTTACGACCTGCGCGTGGTTTCGATCTACGAATTCCTCGAGGTGCGCTTCGGCCAGAGCACCAAGATCGCGTCCTCGCTGCTGTTCATCATCACGCGCGCGCTGGCCAGTGGCTCGCGCATGTTTGTCCCGGCCATCCTGCTCGTCGTCGGCTGGCAGTTGATCCGCGACGTGCATCCGAACCGCAACGAAACCTTGCTGCTCTACGTCGGCGCGGTCGGCTTTCTGGTCCTCATCACGGCGATCTACACCACCTTTGGCGGCATCAAGGCGGTGGTCTGGACCGATCTTCTGCAAGTCGTCCTCATGTTCGGCGCGATGTTCTATGCGACCTGGACGCTCTGGCATTCCGTCGGCGGCTGGGAGGCGGTGACGCGCGAGGTCAAGACCGCGCCGGTCGACGCTGAAGTGGTGCAGGCGCGCACCCAGGACATCCTGCGCGTCGCCGGCAACCAGCTCTCCGCCGCCGAGGCGCACGACAAGGCCTATGCGACGGTCGCCGCGGAATCCGCCACCACCGCCGTCACGGCCCTGGATTTCTGGGACAGCGGGATCGAGAAGGATCCGGTCAAACGCGCCGCCCTGGGATTTTGGGGCAATGTGAAGAAGGTGCTGGAGACGGAATACACCATCTTCACCGCGTTCATCGCGAGCGTCTTCGTCACCATGGCCACCCACGGCACGGACCAGGATATGGTGCAGCGCATGTTGACCGCGCCGGACATCCGGCGCAGCCGCCGCAGCCTGATCCTATCAGGGTTGGCGGATATTCCGGTGGCCTTGAGCTTCACCTTTATCGGCGTGCTGCTGTGGGTCTATTACCACCTGCCGGCGAATGCCGCGCGGCGGCCGGAAGGGGACTATTTTGTGAACTTCATCCTGCGGGAATTGCCCCCGGGCATTCGTGGGATCATGGCCGCCGGTTTGTTTGCCACGGCGATGGGTTCGCTGAGCACCGCGCTCAACGCGCTGGCCACGAGCTTCACCCGCGATTTCTACCTCGGCCTCTTCCGGCGCGAGGCCGGGCAGTACGAACAGATGGTCGCGGCGCGCTGGAGCACCGCGGGGTTCGCGGTGTTGCTCGCAGGGGTGGGGGTCGGCACCGCGTGGGTGAAACTCACCCATCCCGAGATCCGCATCATCCCGATCGTGCTCGGCTCGTTCGGCTACACCTACGGCTCGCTCCTCGGCATTTTCCTCGTGGGCATGACGACGAAGACCCGCGGCAACTGCCGCGGCAATCTCCTCGCCATGGCCGTGGGCTTCGTCGTCGTCGCCATCTTGAGCAATCTGCCCAACGACGTGGCGAAGATGTTCGGCGGGTCTCTCTACGTCCCGTCCCCGTGGATGCCGATCATCGAATTCCCCTGGCGCATTGCGTTCGGCACGGTTGTCACGTTTGCGGTAGCGCTTTGTTTTCGGACCGATTGCAACGCCGCCAAAGAGCCCGCGGCGGTCAGGTAATACGCACGCGTAGCTAACAAGATCGGCGGCCGCCCCCGGCGTTTTCGTGGTCTCGTAGAGGGTCAACTCCAAAGTCGATTTTTTCGAAAATATATTTCGGCAATTTCGGCAAATAACCTTGTCGCGATTTCGCCCCAAAATTACTCTCCAGCCGAACGGCAGGGAGGACCACCCCCACCTGTGAATAACTTGTGAACAACATACCCCTTTTTAACCAACTTCTCGCGATGCCGCTCCATTGCTTGGCTCGCGGTTCGTTCGCGCCCTCAACCCTTTGGAAACCTGTGTTCCACAAGTGTTCTGATTTTAAGATGCTGATTAGCAGTGACTTGCACTGCGCTCTCCTTTTTGCCTCCGGGACTGCATCTGCTTGATCTTCTCTCGACATGTCGCTACCTGCCGACACGTTTCCCCAACCCAAGTTACTAATAGTAAATGACCTTAACTGCTGTGGATAAATCACTGGATTCAGCCGGTTTGAATGCCCTTTGGGCGGAGATTTCGGCACAGATCAAAGGTGAGGTAAGTCCCGATTCTTACGACCGTTGGTTTCGGGATATTGAGCCTGTGGAACTCGACGACAAAACGCTTACTCTGCGCGTTCCGAACAATATCTATCAATTGTGGATCGAGAGTAACTATCAGACCCAGCTACGTAGTGTGGTGATGATGGCCCTGAGCTCGCCGCGAGGGATCAAATACGTGTTTCCGGATGAAACTGTGCCTGCCCGGCCGGGAAAAGTCCCGGCCCTCGTGCCCAAAACCAAACCGGATCCGCTCGAGACCAAGATGCCCGTGGCCGGCACAAATGGCTTCAACCCCCGCAATAATTTCGACGCCTTCGTCGTCGGCCCGAACAATCAGTTTGCGCATGCGGCCTGCAAGGCGGTGTCCGAGATGCCCGCCCGCACCTACAACCCGCTCTTCATCTACGGCGGCGTCGGCTTGGGCAAGACGCACCTCATGCACGCGATCGGCCACGCCATCGTGGCGAAACGCAAGCAGATCAAGGTCGTCTACATCACCAGCGAGGCGTTCACGAACGAATTCATCGACGCCATCCAGAACAATACGCTGATCAAATTCCGCAAGCGCTACCGGCAGGCCGATGTGCTCCTCATCGACGATATACAGTTCCTCGCCGACAAGGGGCGCACGCAGGAGGAATTCTTTCACACGTTCAATACGCTCTTCGACGGCCACAAGCAGATCGTCCTCTCCAGCGACCGCCCGCCCTCGGAAATCGCCAATCTCGAGACGCGCCTCGTCTCGCGCTTCGAATGGGGTCTCACCGCCGAGCTCCAGGCGCCCGACACCGAGACGCGCGTCGCCATCCTGCGCAAGAAGGCGCAGAGCGTCGAGATCAAGGTCGACGACTCGATCCTGCAATTTCTCGCCGAGCGCATCCGGACCAACGTCCGCCGACTCGAGGGCGCGCTCATGCGCGTGGCCTCCTACGTGTCGCTCAACGACGGCCGCGCGCCGGGCATGGAAAAGATCGAGCACCTGCTCAAGGACATCCTCAACGAGGAAGCGCGCCGCGCGATCACCATCGACCAGATCCAGCGCCGCGTGGCCGAGCACTTCGACGTCCGGCTCGCGGACATGACCAGCAAACGCCGCCCGGCGAACATCGCTTTCCCGCGGCAGATCGCCATGTACCTCGCTCGCGAGCTGACGAAGACTTCGCTCAACGAGATCGGCGAAGCGTTCGGCGGCCGCGATCACGGCACCGTCCTCCACGCGCATCGGCTCGTGAAGGATCGCATGATCAAGGACGAGCGCACGCGGCAGATCGTCGGCTTCCTCGACAGCCAGCTCACGCGTTGATCACCGACCGTTGTTGACATTCCGCCGCGCACAGAGGGAAAAAGGGTTGCGTCACCCCGCGCAATCATTCATCTAAGCGCAACCCTTTCCCTATGAAATTTAGCGTCAGCAAAGAGAAGCTCCTCGCAGGCCTGCAGACTGTGCAAAATGTAGTCAGCACGCGCACGACGCTCCCCATCCTTTCCAACGTCCTCCTGCAAGCCGAAGGCGATCAATTGCGGCTGACCACAACGGACCTCGATGTCGGCGTGAGCGGAGCGATCACCGCGCAAATCGAAAAGCCCGGTGCGACCACGTTGCCCGCGCGCCGTCTGGCCAATATCGTGCGCGAGCTCCCGGCAGCGGAGATCATCGTCGAGGTCGATTCCAAGAACGTCGCCTCGATCCGTTGCGGCCAGAGCTTCTTCAAGATCCTCGGCCTGCCCGAGGAGGAATTTCCGCCGCTCCCGAAACAGACCGACGCGCGCACCTTCACCATCGGCCAGCAGATCCTGCGCGACGCGCTGAAGAAGACCTCCTACGCCATTTCCACCGACGAGACGCGCTACGTGCTCAACGGCATTCTGTTTTCGTTCAAGGAAAACAAGCTCACCCTCGTGGCCACCGATGGCCGCCGGCTCGCGATGGTCGATATCGAAGTGGAATTTCCGCGCAGCCAGGAAGTGGAGATCATCGTCCCGACCAAGGCCGTGACCGAACTCGGCCGCCTGCTGGGCGACGAGGGCGACGTGCGCTTGAGCGTCGAGGAAAACCAAGTGGCCTTCCAGATCGGCGACACGCTGCTCGCTTCCAAGCTCATCGAAGGCAACTACCCGAACTATCGCCAGGTCATCCCGGCGGAAGCCAAGGAGCGTGTCACGCTCGAGCGCGAATTGTTCCTCAACGCCGTGCATCGCGTGGCGCTGCTCTCCAGCGAGAAATCGAACTCGGTGAAGCTCGTCTTCACGAAAAACAATATCGAGATCGCCGCCAATACGCCGGACGTCGGCGAAGCGCGCGAATCGCTGGCCGTGGCCTATAAGGGCCGGGAATTCTCCATCGCCTTCAACCCCGAATTCCTCCAGGCACCCCTGCGCGTGCTGACCAATGACGAGGTCTACCTCGACATGATCGACGAGATGAGCCCGGGCGTGATCAAGATCCAGAGCCCCTTCCTCTACGTGCTGATGCCGATGCGCATCAGCTAGAGCGGCATTCACGAATTCTCTACGGCTGCCGCATTTGCGGGGCGAGCCGTTCGGCCATCTGGGCAAAGCCCTTGTCATTCGGATGGACCGGCGTGGCGTCGAACAAAGCGATGTCGTGGTCGATCAATTCCGGTCCCTCGACGAGATGCAGATTCGGATCCTTTCGTGCGGCCACGATTTCCCGCGCAACCTGGCGGTAGCTTTCCAAAACGGCCACCTGCCCCTTCGGATTCCACGATGGAGGCACCCACAAAGAGGTCACATAGTAGATTGGCACGGTGGGCTGCGTAGCGCGAAGGGCATCAAGAAAGCCCATCATGTTCAAACGGTAGCGCTCCAGTGGTCCGCCTCCCTGCCAGTCGTTCACGCCGATGAACACCGAAATCACATCCGCTTTGAGCGAGGCCACCACCCGGGCGTCGGAAACATTGGAGGCGCGTCCGCCCAACCCGAGGTTCACCAACTGCCAGCCATTTTTTTGCGCGACCAGGTAAGCGTAGCTCTTGTCCACGGCGCTGGCCGTGAAACCGTGCGTGATCGAATCGCCATAGGCCAGATAGCGCTTCGCCGGTCGCGCCGGGATTGCTTCGAAACGGGCGTCGGGATTCACCTCCAGGCCTTGGAAATCCACGGAATCGCCGTAGGGCAGGACCAATTCGTAATCGTGAAAACCGGCCGCGCCCCCGGCGGCCATCGGCACCTCGACCGTTTCGGGTTCGCGCCGCGTTGGCGTCGCTTTGGTGTGGATGGTCCATTCCGGCTGGCTCACGCCATCGATGTAATAGAGCCCGCGGCTGTTCCGCGCGCTCGAGGAGATGTGGAGTTCGTTAAAATAAAGCAATGCCTTCACGTTCGCCGCGTTGGTGCGGAAACGGATGCGCGCCCCGGGGTTGTCCCAGCGATACCCTTTTGCCGGGATGTCGAGCAGCCGGTCGAACCGGGCGAGCTTCGCCGCCGGATCGAGCGGCGATGGAACAAATTCCAGGTGCACGTAATCCGAATAGCCGATCCGGGGGTCATCGGGGCGAATCAGGCCGGCCTTCGTTTGGGCGTGCCCGGTGAGCGCGCTGCACAGGCCCAGCAGGCTCCAAAGGCTCCAGCGGAAAAGGGCGCGGCATGCAGAAGGGATCATGGTGAGGTGGGGGTAGCGTAGGAGGAGATGAGACGGATGGGAGGAATAGGATGCCTGAGCATTACGTCGGCGACCTTTCGCGAGTGCAAGACGGGAGGGCGTCGTGTCGAAACTACCCCCTGCGCAAGCATCTCCACGATCCCACACTTTTCTCTTTGCGCTTTTTTGAAGGACGCATAATGTGCCCCTCCCGCTGCCGGAAAGCCGGTGGTGGGAGACAAATGCTCACGTGGCGGAATTGGCAGACGCGTACGGCTCAGGACCGTATGGGGCAACCCGTGGAGGTTCGAGTCCTCTCGTGAGCACCATCTCTTTTCAATCGAGGGATGGTTCGTGCCGTGGTAGCGGACGACATAGTAGCTCGAAGCTCCTGCTTCGAATCGGCCGTGTTGCTCGCAGTGGTGGTTTTGGAGCGGGACGAAAACCGAAGCTGGAGCTTCGAGCTACTTGCGAACTGCCCAATCCCGCCCTTGCTCGCTATGCGCTGAGGACGCCTTCCCTTGGCGCTCCAATCAAGCGACGCTGGCCAGCTTCTTGTGGGCGGTGAATGCCTGAAAAACTGCCTGTCGCAGATCCGCGTGGCTGATCGGTTTGCCCACCACCATGTCCACCCCGGGCGGATGGCCGCCCACCGCCATCATTTCATCGCCAAACCCCGTCAGCAGGATCACGGGCGTTTCCGGTGAAAGTTCTTTGACCGCGATGGCCAGTTGCGAACCATTCATCGCCGGCATGGCCTGGTCGGTGAGCACGAGGTCGAACGAGCCCTTGCGGAAAGTCTCCAGTGCCTCATCCCCCCGGAAGGCGCAGGCGGTCGAATGCCCATCGCTGTGCAGGTATTCGGCGATCAATTCGCAAATGATTTCCTGGTCGTCCACGACCAGCACCCGCAGCGTCCGGTCGAGCCGCGCGATTTCCGGCTTGGCCGCCGCCTCCGCCTCGTCCGTGGCGGGGAAGCGAATGGAAAACGTGGTGCCGAAATTTTTCTCGCTGGTGATTTCGATCGTGCCTTTGTGCCGTTGCACGATGCCATACACCACGGCCAGCCCGAGTCCGGTGCCGTGCTCGCCTTTGGTGGTGAAAAAGGGTTCCAGGCAGCGCTCGCGTTCCTCCGGCGTCATGCCCATGCCCGTGTCCGTGATCGAGACGGTCGCGCCGTCGATCTCCTCGTGCGTGGCGAGAGTGATCGTGCCACCCTTCGGCATCGCGTCCACCGCATTGAAAACCAGGTTGGTCAGCACCTCGCGCAATTCGGCCGCATTTCCGGCGACCGGCGGAATCTTCGCCAGGTGGCTGATGACTTCGATCTGCACTCCCGCGGCGCGGCTTTTCCCTTTCCACTTCGGCGAGGTGAGGGAGATGACGCGCTCCACCACGTCGTTCAAATCCACCGGCAGGCGGATTTCGTTGTCCTCCGCCGGGCGATAGAATTCGCGCAGGCGGCTGACGACGTGCGAGGCATCCTGCGCGGCGGAGACGATGTGATCGAGGTAGGTGATTTCGCGCTTGGAGCCGTGCTCCTCCAGCCACGGGTGCAGCAATTCACCGTAGCCCAGCATCATGGTCAGCGCGTTGTTGAAATCGTGGGCGATGCCGCCGGCCATCATGCCCAGCGCGCGCAGTCGCTCCTGTTTCACGATCTGCTCCTGGGTGTTCTGCAACTCGTGCAAGGTGTCTTCCAGTTGCGCCGTGCGCTCCTGCACCTGCCGCTCGAGATCCAGATTGTGCCGCTGCATGCTCAGGCGCAGGAAGCGGTTCTCGATGAGATTCTGAATCCGCAAGATGACCTCGGCATGGTCGAGGGGCTTGGTGAGAAAATCCTTCGCGCCGCTGGTCAGCGCCTTGCGCTTGGTCTCGACGGTGATATCGGCGGTGAGAATCAGGATCGGGAGATAATCTTCCAGGGGGATCGCCGCCTTGAGTTGCTCCAGGACGGAGAATCCGTTCATATGGGGCATGTTCAGGTCCAGCAGCACGATGTCCGGCTCCACTTCCAGGAAAAGAGCGAGCGCCTGCCGTGGATCGGTAGTGCAGCGCACATGATGGCATCCCGCCAACGCCAGGATTCGCTCCAACAAGCGCACGTTGGCCGGCTCGTCATCGACGATCAGGACTTTGGCTTTGCTGAGGTAATCGTTGGTCATGGGACGCCCACTCCTCCGGGGCATAATACTTCCCCGGAATGGGCGCCTTTGAATGGGAGCACGTGTTGTACCCTCCCCCCATTTTCTCCCAATAGTTAGAAATCCGCCCATGCCGTCCACTTTGCCACCTCCCGAAGAGAAGAGCCAGTTCGTCCAGACGATGTTTGGCGAGATCGCCGAGCGCTACGACCTGGCCAACCATTTACTCAGTGGAGGGCTCGATTTTCTCTGGCGCCGCCGGGCCGCGCGCCTCATCCGGGCCTGGCAGCCAGCCCGGATTCTCGACCTGGCTACCGGGAGCGGCGACCTGGCCATCACTTTGGGGCGGGCTTGCCCCGGGGCCTTGGTCGTCGGGGCGGACTTTTGCCGGCCTATGCTCTCTGTAGCGCGCCGGAAAGGACTCGAACATCTCGTCACCGCCGATGGCCTCCAGCTACCCTTCCCCGAAGCCTCTTTTGACGCCGTCACAATCGCCTTCGGCCTGCGCAATATGGCCTCCTGGCCCAAAGCACTCGCAGAAATGCGAAGGATTTTGCGCCCGGGCGGGCACGTCCTGATCCTCGATTTCTCCGTCCCGTTGGCCCCGTTGCGATGGGTTTACCGCCCCTATTTGCACCACGTCCTGCCCCGCGTCGCCGCCCTGCTGACGGGAAAGAAAGCGGCTTACGACTACCTGGGCGACTCCATCGAGCAATTCCCGCAAGGCCCCGTCATGTGCGTGCTGCTGGAGGACGCGGGGTTTAGTGACCCCGAACATCAGCCGCTCAGCGGAGGGATCGTGTCCCTCTACACGGCGAAGCGCTGATTAATTTCCCGGAGGAGCCGGAGCCGGGGATGCAGGTGCTGGCGCAGGTGCCGGTTGAGGTGCATCCGCAGGTGGCGCAGCGGGAACCGTAGGCGCGGGTGGTGCGGTCGGAGCCGGCGGGACGAGGGGTGTCGCCGGGTTCAAAGTGGGCGGAGCGGTTGGCTTCGCGGGCTCGGGAGCGGCTGGACTTGGGGCGGGTGCCGCGGGTGGCACATCTGGAACCGGTGGCGTGATGGGAGGTGCGGTCGGCACTGCTCCGGGTGCGGCCGACGGCGTGGCTGGCGCCGCTCCGGGCGCTCCTTCGATGAAGGGCAATTGGAATGCGGTGACGTCCGGCTGGCTCAAGGCGAATGTCCCCGTCAATCCCTCCGCCGAGGCGTAGTTCAGCATGTCCGGCGTCTGCGTGCCAATCAGGAGCTTCCCGCCGCCGGCGGCCGTCTTGAACGAGACCGTGATCTTGGGCTGCGCGAGTCCCTGTTCGGGAGTCGCCGCGCCCACCCAGCGCACGGCGCGCAGGCTGGCCAGCGTATTTACCATCGACTGGAGATTCGTTTGGTTGATTTTGCCGTCACCCTTCGCGAGCACCCAATTCTTGTCCTTCTCCTTGTCCCGCTCCAGCGTGAGCGTCGGCTGCCCTTCGCGGGCGATCTCGAGCGCGGTGATGTCCTCCGGCTTGTTCTTATAGACGGTCAGCTCCTGCCATTGCAGCGGATCGGTCATCGCAAAGCTCAGGAAACCGCGCGGGATGCTCACCACGAACGGCTCGTCATCGAGCTTGGCGTAGACATTGTCGCCCTCGATTTTGCCGAAGAGGATCGACACGATCGGTTTCTCGCCGGCCTTCGTCTCGGCCGTGTTCTCCGACGAGTAGGAGCTGAGAGTGACCGTCACCGACGGCTGATCGAGCCCATACTTGGGCAATTCCGTGGCGACATCCGCCGCAAAATTGACGACCTGCGCGCTTTGCAATTCACTCATCAAGCGCGTCGCCGCCGCCACATTGATCGGCACATCCTTGCCCTCGGACTTGCGCACCCACGACTCGCCTTTGCGGGCCAGCACGATCTTTTCTTTGCCCGGACTCTCGATATTGATCCGGTCCACGATATCGGAAGTGAAGCGGACCAGATTGCGGTCGCGCACGTCGTTCGGCTTGGTATCGAGCAGCGCCTCGACCGTCTTGGGCACCACGAGCACGGCGTTGCGCGTGGAAACTTTCACATAGATCTTTTCCTTGTCCTTCTCCAGCGCCTTGCCGATTTGCAGCACCACCGGCTCCTTGCTGCCTTCGGTGCTGAACGAAAACGTGCCGCGCGGCTCCTGCAGGCCGAACGACGCGAGATTCGAGGTATCCGTGACGAAGGAGTCCACCTGGGCATTCGCCGCCTGGGAGATCAGGTCGCCGACTTTCTGGTCGTTGCCGCGCGCCTTGAAAGGCTTGTCCAGCGACCAGTGCTGGTCCTTCTTGGCGAGTTCGATTTCGCCCGCCGCGGTCTTGAACTGCACCTTGTTGACCTGCGTGGCGATCACGTCGGTCAGCTTGTGGTCGCGGAATTCGTCCACCTTTTTGGAGATCTGCGTTTTCAGGTCGTTGCCGATGACGTGCGCGGTCTTCGAGTCGTCGAGCCGCACGTAAATCTTGCCTTCCACCGCCGCGTCCTTGCCGAGGATCAACTCCACCGGCTTGTCGCCGCCGGTGAAAGTCAGCCGCGTATCGGAACTCGTCAGCCCGAAATCCTTGAGCATGTCCTTGCCACCATCCTTGTCCGTCGGGATCGAGTCTTCGGATTTTAGCGATTCCGCCGTGGTGAAGAGCTGATTGACCGCCATCGAATCCGCGCGGTCCTTGACCGGCGCCTCGATGAACCAGGCGCCGTCTTTCTTGCGCAGGTCGATTTTCGTTTCGGTGTTCTTGATCGTGATGCCGGTGATCTTGTCGCGGTCAAACTGCACCACGCGGCCCGCGCGGTCGGTGGCCTCCTGCGACGTGGGCTGCTTGCTTTCGTAGAAGTGGATGAACGCGTAAATCGCGAGCGCCGCGATAAAGAGGATAAGCGTGTTTTTCAGTTTCATGGCAAAGGGGGAGAAGGGGGGGGCTTAAGAGCGGCGCATCCACCAGTTGATCAGGCCGAAGAGGGCGACGATGCCGGGAATGATTCCCATCAGGGTGAGCTTGAGACTGGCGAGCTGTTTTTCGTCGAGGCTCAGGGTCACGTTTTTCTTTTCCTTCGGCGGAATCCCGATCACGTCCTCGCGATCGAGCAGCCAGTTGAGGACATTCACGGTGAGGTCGTTGGAGACGCCTTCCGACTGCCGGTACTCATTGTTGCTGAGCAACTCGGCGTTGCCCACCACTACGAGGCGCGAACTGTCCATCTTCACCCGCTTGTCGTCCACGCCGCCCTTTTCCACCGCCACGGCGAGATTGAGCGGGCCGATGTGATCTTTCTTTGGGTCGAAGAAGACCTTTTCATCGCCCGTTGCCACGTCCGTTTCGCCCCAGAATCCTTCGCCGGACTGGAGCAGGGGAATGAGGTGCACCTTGGCGATGACCTCGCGCGAACGGTCGAGCTGGAGCGACTGGGTGGTGCCGAGGAACTTCTTGCTCAGTCCTTCGAGGTCCTTGGTGATCTTCGTGTGGCTGTCGAGGATCACGAAGGCGGGATCCGCGATCACCCCGGTGGTGAGCTGCGGTTTTCCTTCGTCGTCCATTTTCAGGAAGGTGCCGGTTTTCAGCACGCGATCGTCCTGCGGGACCACGCCCTGGTCGTTCAGCCAGACGGTCAGGCGGTCGGTCTTGGCAAAGGGATTGAGCAGCACGAAGAGACGGCCTTTCTTGTCCCAGAAATCGTTGATCAGCTTCACTTCCAGTTCCGAGTAGTCGTACTTCGGCCCGCAAATGATCAGGCTGCGCGCGTCCTCCGGGATGCTGTTGACGTTGAGCAGATTCAGCGGGGCGATTTGGATGTTCTGCCGCTTGAGGCTTTCGGTGAAGACCTTCAGGTCCTGCGAGTGGAGGTCGGGTTCCCCATGGCCTTCCACAAAATAGACTTTGTTCGCCTTGCCTTGGGTGAGTTCGAGCAGGGCGCTGGTGATGGCCTGCTCGCCCTTGAAATCCTTCAGCTTCGGCTGCGACTGGCCCATCATCGCCTGCATCTGGTCGGGCATTTCGAAGTCCGCCATGTCCGCCGCGTTCACGAATTTGCTCTTCCCGGCAATATCCAGGATCACGATGTTTTCGTTCGCGCCGAATTTGTATTGGGTCTGCAAGGCCTGGGCGCGGCTCAGGCTCCGGTACGGGTCCACGAACTCGGCCTGGAATTTCTTGTCCGACGCATACTCGTATTCCCGCAGCAGGTTCGCCACGTCCGGCGCGATCTCCGCGGCGCTGGAAAAGAAGACGACCGCCTTCACCGGTTTATCGAGGTTCTTCAGCAGGCTGCGGGTCTGCGAGCTGAGCTCATATTTCTTGTCGCGGGAAAAGTCCCAGCGCTTGAAGTGCCGGAAGGCGACGTAGTTGAGCATTAGGAGAATGCCGAGGACGACGAGCGTCTGGATGATGACATTCAAGCCGATCTGGAAGCGCTGGATCTTCACGACTTTCGGCGTGGCTTCGGGAGTAGAGGAGGTGGCCATGGGAGAAAAGAGGAGTGAGAATTAGGGGCGCGGGATCAGGCCTTCCACTTGCGATACTGGAACACTTGCAGCGTGAGATACGTCATCAGCACGGTCATGGAGACGTAGTAGACGATGGGACGCGAATCGATGATCCCCTTGGAGAAATCCCCCATGTGCTGGATGCAGGAAACGTAGGCAAAGAGGTCCTTGATGCCCGGCGTCGTGAGGTTCGCGATATCCGGGATGAACCCGAGGAAGAGCAGCAGCGTGACGGTGGTGAAAGAAATCGTCGCGGCGTTGATCTGGTCCTTGGTCAAGGCCGAGGCCAGGCAGCCGACGGAGACGAAAAAGCCGCCCATGAGCAGCAGCAGGAGATAGGTGCCCCAGTAGGCGCCGGCGGCATTCACCGCCATCTTGCCGGTGATGTATTGGAACGAGGCGAACGAGATCAGCGTCGGCGCCCAGAGGATGATGTAGAAGATGAAGACGCCGAAGAATTTCGACAGCACCACCTGCCAGTCCTTCACCGGCGCCGTGGTCAGCGTTTCAAAGGTGCCCATGCGAAACTCCTCGGAGTAAACGCGCATGGTGATGAGCGGGAAGCTCAGCACGAAGGGGAACCAGAACAGGGCCGGCATGAAGAAGGCCTCGACAATCGTGACCTCCGTCGGGAAGCCGTTCATGATCGAGACCTGGCTGTAAAAATTGAAGCCGGAGAGGAACAGGAAATAGAACAGCACCACGTAGGCGATGGGCGAGTAGAAGAAGGACTTCACCTCGCGGCTGAGCAATGTAAGGAAGGTTTTCATGGGGTGATGAGAAAAGGTGGGAAGGTTTGCGGTGACATTCCGGCGTGGGGACGGAGATGCGGACGGCGGCGTGACGCGCTGCTGGTCAGCTATCCGAATGGGTCAGTTCGACGAACACGTCCTCCAGCGTGGGCCGGCGGCGCATGAGTTCGCGCACGATCCAGTGTCTTTTGAAAGCGAGTTGCATGACTTCCTCGCTCGGATCGGTGTTGGCCTCGAGGCGGAGCTGGAAAATGCTGTAGTCGCCATCCTTCTCCACGGAGACGTCTTTCACTCCGGGCAGGCGGCCCAGGTCCGCCGCCGCATTGTCGGTGCCGACCTTGGCCTCGATCCGCATGCTGCCGGCGGTGCGTTGATTCTTGAGCAGGTTCTCCGCGGTGTCGCTCGCGCGAATCTTGCCCTTGTGAATCACGATCACGCGGGAGCACATGATCTCCACCTCCGGCAGGATGTGCGTGGAGATGAGCACCGTGCGCTTGCCGCCGAGGTTCTTGATCAACTCACGCACCTGGCGGATCTGGTTCGGGTCGAGGCCGATGGTCGGCTCGTCGAGGATGAGCAGCTCAGGGTCGTGCACCAGTGCGTCCGCGAGGCCCACGCGCTGGCGGAAGCCCTTGGAAAGCGCGCCGATCAACTTGCGCTCCACGTCGCGCAGGTTGCAGAGCTCGACCACGTCGCCCACCGCTTGCTTGAGCTTGCGGCCAGGCACGCCTTTCAAATTGGCCCGGTAGCGCAGGTACTCGTTCACGCGCATATCGGTATAGAGCGGCGTGTTTTCCGGCAGGTAACCGAGGTGCCGGCGCGCTTCGATCGATTGCTCGAAGACGTCGAACCCGGCAATGGTCGCGCGTCCCGAGGTGGCCGGCAGGTAGCTGGTCAGGATCTTCATCGTCGTGCTCTTGCCCGCGCCATTCGGCCCGAGGAAGCCAACGATTTCGCCCTTTTCCACCTCGAAGTTGAGGTTGTTGATCGCGGTAATGCCCGCGTATCGCTTGGTGAGGTTTTCGACTTTGATCATGGGGAAATAAAATCAGCGTGCGGTCAGCGTGACCGATTGCACTTGCTGGATCGCCTGTCCGCGGATGCGCCGCACGACGCCCACGGAAAAATCAACGACCGAGCCCGTATCAATCGGGGCCAGCAGTTCTTCGATCTGCTTGGAGGACGTGACTGGATAACGACCGATCTGGGCGATGACAAGGCCTCGTTTCATCCCGGCCTGTTCCGCCGGCGAACCCTGCTCCACATCCGCGATCAGCACGCACGTCCCGACCTTGTAACCGGTCGTCTCGCTCAGTTCCGGCGTCAGGTCCTGCAATTGCAACCCGAAGAATTTTCCCGCCAGCGCCTTCTTCTCCACCTTGACCACTTTTTTGCCGGAGGCGATGTCCTTGAACTCGAGCACCCGCTGCCGCACGACCTCGCCGGGAATGGCAAAGCCGAGGCCCTGCGTAGGGACGCCCTGCGGCGTGAACGCCATCTTCACCGAGCTCACTCCCACCAGCTTGCCGCTGATGTCCACCACCGGTCCGCCGCTGTTGCCCGGATTGATCGCCGCATCCGTCTGGATGAGGTTGCGATACTCCACGTCGTCCACCGTCACCGCGCGGTTCTTCGCGCTCAGGATGCCGCGCGCCACGGAGCTGCCGTAGCCGAGCGGATTGCCCAGCACGAGCACCGTCTGGCCGAGGAGATTGGGCGAGAGTTGCTCGAGATTGATGAAGGGCAGGGCCTGCGGCGCATCGATTTTCAGGAAGGCCAGGTCCGCCTCCTGCGAACCGGCCACATACCGGGCGTTGTAGGTCTTCCCGTCATTCGTGGTCACCGAGATCTTTAGCTCCGCCGCCCGCTGCACCACGTGCTCATTCGTCACGATGTAACCCGCCGGATCGACGATGAACCCCGACCCCAGGCTCTGCAATTTCTGCGAGAGCACCCGCGGACGCCGCATGGCCCCGCCGAAAAACTGGTTGAAGAATTGGTCGTATGGTTCCTGCACCGTGCGCTGCACCACGCGCTCGGTATTGATGTTCACCACCGCCGGCATGGCCTTGGCCACCGCGAGCACGGAAGGCTCCGCGGCGGGGTCGGTCTGGGCATGAACGACCGTAGTCGCGAAGGATACGGCAGCCAGGACGAGAAGCTTCGGAAAAAGGGTCATTTCGAGTTCGGGGTGAGATATGACAAAGTAAATACGCAAACGCTCAAATTTTTTGAACATCGCTGCAACTCCAGATTTCATCGAACGATGCGTAAAGAATACGGCGATTTCTTTGCGCGTCAGGCCGGACATGTAAAAAACACCGTGCTTCCTTGACATCAGATTCTCGGCAAAATGAGGAACTGGTAAACAACTCGACTGCGAAGTGCGGTTCTGTATTCGAGCGGCTGTGCGTGCGATGACCCATCCAGAGACGAAGGTGCGTCGGTTCAAGTTCATCCGTGAGGGCCAAAGGCCCGCCCACAAGCCAGCCCAGGGCAGAGCGAGGAACGAGCGCCGCCCTGGGTCTGGAAAGAAAGATCGGCAAGCCCCACCGGGGCGTAACAATATATCGGCCTGTCATGCCGCAGTCTTTGGCCCGCGTTGTTTTGCATGTCGTCTTCAGTACGAAGAATCGTGTCCCGTTTCTCAAGGACTCGGAACTCCGCGCGCGGCTGCATGGCTATATGGCAGGCGTCATGCGAGCGCTTGGGTGCGACCCCATCCGCGTCGGTGGGGTCGAGGATCACGTGCATATTCTCTGTAATCTTGCCCGCACCATCGCGGTGGCCGGGCTGGTGGAAGAGACGAAGAAAAGTTCCTCGAAATGGATGAAAGAACAGGGGGCAACTTATCAGGATTTCTTTTGGCAGGCGGGATATGGCGCGTTTTCCGTGAGCCAATCCAATGTCGAGCAGGTTCGCGCATACATCGCGATGCAAGAGGAACATCACCGAAAGGTTTCGTTTCAAGATGAACTGCGCGCGCTGTTTCGAAAGCACGGGCTGGAGATCGATGAGCGCTACGTCTGGGATTGAAACAGCATGGTTCTCAGTGATTTGTCCCGCCCCGTTGGGGCTGGTCCCGTTTTTGGATTACACCCAGGGCGGCGCTCGTTCCTCGCTCTGTGAGCCTGTATCGATTTTTCGGACAGAATTGGGTAAGCTGAAGCAGACGACTTC
>NZ_JBDUCX010000245.1:0-9974 GCF_040003245.1 Chthoniobacter sp. | reverse complement strand
GTCGCTTTGGTAGTCTTTGTCCATGTGCACGCTGCATGAGATCAAAGCCGCCGCGGCGGCGCTTCCGGCCGAGGAGCGCAGCGAATTGGTCACCTGGCTGGGTGAATCGCAAGACGTGTGGGAGATCCGCCGCGAGCAATTGCGCCGGGAAATTCAGATCGGCCTGGGTGAAATCGAGCGTGGAGAAGTTGCGCCGCTCGATATGGGCGAAATCAAACGCCGGGCACCGTGGCTGATGGCGACTGTTCGTCGCAGCTCGAGCGCCGAGTTCGATGTCCTCCGGCTTGCAGCCTCAGGTTTGGTTTTCAAGCGCTCATTGCCGCGCGGGCTAGAGAGCGAGTGAGAGACTCACTCTAACCGAATTCCGGCCACTGGCGGGCACCGTGCCAGAAGTGCACGATGCTGACGGTTTGTGAAGTATGGTCACAATGGTAGAAAACGAGAAACGGGAGCACGGGGAATTTGCGGATGCCGCGGGCCGCATCGTGCAGCGCATGCCGCTCTGGCATCGTGCCCAGATCCAGCGCCCGCGCGACCAGCCGGTTGCCCATGCGTTCAGCGGCCTGGGGATCGTCCTGCGCGATGAATTCCACAATCTCCCGCAGATTGGCCAGCGCGCTATCGGTGATCAGGACTTGCCAAGCCATCCCCGAATCAGTGCCGGTACTTCCGAGATCGGGCGCACCCGGCCGGCAGCTACGTCTGCCATGCCGCGGTCCAGCGCCGCCTCCAATTCCTGCATGTCCGGCTCGGGCTCTGCCGCCAGCAACTCCGCGGTGAGAAGTGCCCGCTCGCGAGGTTGCAGGTGGGCAATCGCTGTTTTGATTTCCTGGAGTGTGCTCATTTCGGAATTTCGCCGGTCAAATGGTGAGCCCGACCGACCGGCGAATCATAAACCACGGGTTGTAAGTCGTCAGTGAAATTTTGACACCTCAGAACGGAGCCTCGAAAGCGAACTCTCCCCACAGTTCCTTTTTACAGCACATCCAGTACGGTTTGCCGCCAGGGCCGCCGCCGTCGATCCAGCCTTCCATTGCTGTGCGCATTTCGAGGAATGCAACGAGCTTCATGCGATCGGAAATTTTTTTTCGCGTCCAGCCGAGCCACTTTTTGCGCGCCCGATAAATGCGAGAGGATCGTGGGCTTGCCTGGCAGCCCAACGCGTGGGATAGCGATGGGTTACTTCGTGCCCCCTTTTCCCCAAAGAAAACCGCCCGCGGGTGATATTCTCTTAAAGCCTCCTTTTATGAACCGACGCACCTTCATTCTCCGATCCATCGGTGCTACCCTCGCCCTGCCGAAATTGCCGTCACTGATGGCCGCGGCGGTGGAGGGAAATCCTGCCTTGCAGACGGTGAAGGGTGCCGGGGCGGGGGCGCGGCGTTTCGTCGCGATTGGGAATCTGCTCGGTTTCCAGACGAAGCAGCTTTTTCCCAAGACGGTCGGGGTGGAGTACGAGAAGACCACGCTGCTGGAGCCGTTGTGGGAGAATCGCAACCAGATGACGGTCTATCGCGGGCTGGATCATGGGGTGAAGGGCGGGCACTTCGCTGTGCATTCCTTTCTGTCCGGAGTGTTGAATTCCGAGGCGCAAAACCGTCCCGAAGGCAATGTGACCATCGACCAGTATCTCGCCGAGGAAGTCGGCTACCAGACGCGCTTTCCGTCGCTCACGGTCGGTTCGGAGGGTGGCATTCACGGGGGCTGCCAGATCGCGTGGACCAAATCCGGCGTGCGGGTGCCGCCGATCACGGGTCCGGCGGAGCTGTTTGAAAGGCTTTTCGTCAGTGACTCGCCAGAACGCCGGGCTCGCCGGGCGGAGGAGCAGCAGGTGCAGGGATCGATCCTCGACTCGGTCATGGAACAGGCCAACCGCATTTCCCGGCAGGTGAACAAGGAGGACAAGGACAAGCTCGACGAATATCTGACATCGGTGCGCGATGTGGAAAAGCGCCTGGAACTCCGCAAGCGTTGGGCCAGTCAACCGAAGCCGCCCGCGCCCTTTGAGAAGCCGGCCAACCATAACGCCGTGGAAGATCTGCCGATGCTTTACGAGCTGATCGCCATGGCCTTGCAGACCGACTCGACGCGGATCGCGACGCTGGAAATCGGCGGCGACTTCATGCCCCAGAACCTCGGCATCAAGAAGGACTATCACGCCCTTTCGCATCACGGCAACGACCCGGAATCCATCGCCAGCCTGATCACGCTGGAGCAGTATCAGATCATGCACTTCGGCAAGTTCCTCACGCGCCTGTCGGGCATGAATGATGGCGACCGTATGCTGCTCGACTCCACGACCGTGCTCTTTGGCAGCGGCATGGGCGATGCGAATTCGCACAAGAATTCCGACCTGCCCATCTTCCTCGCGGGTGGAGGATACAAGCACGGCCAGTTCCGCGAGGTATCGAAAGAGAGCAGTCGCAAGGTGCCGCTCTGCAATCTCTACGTGGATATCGCGCAAAAGATGGGCGTGGAGATCGACCATTTCGGCAATAGCAGCGGCTGCTTCGCCTGATGCGGGCCATTCGGAGGTCCTGTAGCGTGGCTGTGCTGGCCGCGATGGGGTGGGCCGGCGCCGCCAGTGCCGTGGAGTCGCCCTTGCCGCCGGCGAAAGTGGTGGGTCAGTTCCTCGAGCAATTCTGCCTCGATTGCCATGACTCCACGACGAAGAAAGGGAAGCGCGATCTTGAGGCGTTTCAGCTTCCGCTGAAGTCCGTCCCGGATCTGATTTCGGCGCGGGAGATGATCGACCAGATTGCGCTGAAAGAGATGCCGCCGAAGAAAGCCGACCAGCCGACGGCGGAACAGCGGCTGGCTGTCGTGCAGGCCCTGCGGGAAGGAGCCTTGGCGGCGCGGGGGACGATCGCGAAGGCCGGCGCGCATGCGGCCATGCGGCGCCTGACCAGCCGGGAGTACGAAAACACGCTCGCCACGCTCTTTGGCCGGCGCGTGGATACCTTGGGGTTGACTGCGGATTTTCCCAAGGAAAAGACCAGCCAGCACATCGACACCATCGGGCAGTCGCTGGTCACTTCCGGGTTTCTCCTCGATCAATATTTCCAGGCGGCCAACCGGCTGGTGGAGATGCGGCTCGGCAAACCCGTCACGAAGCCGCGCCAATGGCACTTCAATAGTCATTTCGTTCAGTACGAGGAGTTGACCGGCTCGCATAAGGAGGCCTTCAATTTCCGCTACCTGAACATTTACGAGCAGCCCAACACCGACACGCGTCAGGGGGGCTATGGGCACATCGAGGACTTCCTGAAAGGCGTGCCCGCCTCCGGTCTTTACGACCTGGAAGTGGAGGCGCAGGCGATGCACCGCGACACTCATTATGATCCGGCCATCTTCGGCATCGACTTCTCGGAGCCGTTTATCCTCGGGGTCGTGCCCGGCGACATTACCAAAGGCCACATCCACTATCCGCAGCCCATCGAGCCACTGCTGGCCAGCACGACCGTGCCGGACGACCAGCCCACCCCGCTGAAATTCCGCGTCTGGCTGGAAGCGGGCCAAACCCCGCGCTTCATCTTCCCCAACGGCCCTTATGAGTCGCGCGCTTCCGTGATCACCGTCAACCAGCGCTACAAGGACGAATTCTCAGTGGCGATTCCCAAGTCCCTCGTGGGCCGCGCCCATATCCTGCGGGAAGGGGCACTGCCCTATATCCAAATCAGCGACATTAAAATCCAGGGCCCGGTGGAGGAGAAAAGCGGGAGTGTCGAGGAAGTGGCGGTCTTCGGCGCAGACGGCTTCCAGGCCGATCACGCCATGGATCAGCTTTATGCCTTCGCGGAAAAGGCTTATCGCCGCCCGCTGGCTGATGCCGACCGCCAGCCCATCCGCGCCCTGTATGAAAAGCGGCTGGGCGAAAAAGCCACTCCCCGGCAGGCCGCGCTGGACGCCCTCAAGCTCATCCTCTGTTCGCCCCCGTTTCTTTATCTCAGCGAAACCACCGATGAGACGGCAAAAACATTGCAGCCCTACGACCTGGCTTCGCGCCTCTCCTTCGCCCTGTGGGCGGCGCCACCGGACGACGCCCTGCTGGCGGCCGCCAAATCCGGCAAGCTCTCGAGCGGGGCTGAGTTGAAAAAGCAAGTCCAGCGGATGCTGGCGGATGACCGCGTGACCGCTTTCGTAAACGGGTTTCTCGACAGTTGGCTGAACCTCCGCGACCTCGGCAGCCAGCCGCCGCCGCGGGAGACAAATCGTGCCTACTACGCCGAAGATCTCCCCACCTCCATGAAAACGGAGGCGCGTCTCTTTTTCCGCGATCTGCTGAAAAACAATGGCTCCGCGGCGCAGTTCCTCGATGCCGATTACACCTTCGTCGACAAGAAGCTCGCCAAACTCTACGACCTGCCCGAGCAGAAAACCCTGCGCCTGGCCGACGGCTTCCAAAAGGTGAGCCTGCAGGCCAGTGACCACCGCGGTGGCCTTCTCGGCATGGCCGGCGTGCTCACGGTGAGTGCCAATGGCGTCGAGACTTCGCCCGTGACGCGCGGCGTGTGGGTCAGCGAAAATATCCTGGGCATTCAGCCACCTCCACCGCCGGACGATGTTCCCGCCATCGAGTCCGATGTCTCCGGCGCCACCACCATCCGCGAACGCCTCGCCAGACACCGGGCCGACCGGGTCTGTGCGGAGTGCCATCACAAGATCGATCCGCTCGGGTTCAGCCTGGAAAGCTTCGATCCCATCGGGCGGTGGCGCAGCGCTTATCCCCGGGGAAAGCAGAAAAGCGCTCCGCCGATCGACGCGTCCGGTGAATTTACTTCCGGCGAAACCTATCAAGATTTTGCCGGCTTCAAAAAAGTCATCGGCGAAACCCGCGAAGACCTCTTCCTCCGTCACCTGATTGCGGAGGTCCTCAGCTATGGCAGCGGCCGTCTCATGGAACCCGCGGACAGCTTCGTCATCGACGACATTCAGGCCAAGGTAAAGAAAGAGAATCTGGGCTTGACCACGCTGCTGGTGGAATGTCTGACGAGCGAGATTTTCCGGTCGCGGTAAAAAAACTCCGGCCGGTGAGCCCGAGCCTTCTCCTATGAAACAACCTCTCAATCACCGCTTCAGCGCTCGACGAATCCTTGGCGCGGCCTTCCTGGCGGTGACGGTTTTCTGGTGCTTTCCACTTCTGCGCGCGGAGGATGCGCCGGCCAAACCCGAGCCGCTGCCGCTCTGGGCCGGGAAGGCGCCGGTGGGCGACGGCACATTTTCAACCGAGGAGGCGGAGATCACTTTGTACCGGCCGTCGCATCCCAATGGAGCGGCGCTGGTGATCTGTCCCGGGGGCGGCTATGGCGGGTTGGTGATGGGGGCGGAAGGTCAGGGGATTGCGCTGTGGCTGAATCAGCATGGGATCGCCGGGGTCGTGCTGAAGTATCGGCTGCCGCGCGGGAACTCGATGGTTCCCTTGCTGGATGCCCAGCGGGCCATCCGCACGGTGCGCTTTCATGGCCAGGAATGGGGAATCGATCCGCAGCGCATTGGCATCATTGGCTTTTCGGCGGGCGGGCATCTCGCTTCCACGGCGGAGACGCATTTCGACGCGGGCCATCCACAATCCGACGATCCCATTGAGCGGCTCAGTTGCCGTCCCGATTTCGCGATCCTGGTGTATCCGGTGATCACCATGGGCGACAAAGGGCATGCGGGGTCGCGGAAGAATTTGATGGGACCGGAACCGAAGCCGGAGGTGATTGAGCAATTTTCCAACGAGAAGCAAATCACCGCGCAAACGCCCCCAACTTTCCTGGCTCATGCGTTGGACGACAAGGTCGTGCCGTCGGAGAATAGCCGGATGTTCCTGGAAGGTCTGCAGGCCAGGAAAGTGCCGGCGAAATTTCTCGAGCTGCCCTCCGGCGGGCATGGTCTCAATGGGTATAAAGGACCGATGTGGGACGCCTGGCAGGCGCAGTCGCTCGAGTGGCTGGGTGAACAAAAGTTCATTCCAACGGAAGACGTGGTGCGGTCGAAGTGACCGGAGCGGTGGAAGCGGTGGGGACTTTGTTGCGGTAAGCCTTGCGCTTTTGGCGGCCAGCGGAGAAAACCCCGCCCCCGTCAAAATACCGCTCTCACCAAACTCATGAAAATCAAAGGAATGAACGAGGCCCAGTTCCTCGCGCTGCTGCAAAAAGTGCTGCCGAAGGCGACGAAAGATCCGCAGCTCGCCACCGCCATTTACGACGAAGTAGCCAAGGAAGTCCGGCTGCTGAGGCACGTCGAAGCGTTTGAGAAATTCTGCGAGACGAGCGGCCTGCCGAATGCGGAGCCGGAGACCGTGGCGGAGTTGCAGAGCGAATTGGTCGCGCAGTTTGGCGAGGAGAATGTGGCCATCACGCCGGACGAAGACGGGGCTGGGGTGGCGGTCGAGATCGCACTGCCGGAGCGGACGATGAGCCATCGCGTGAAGGTCGATCCGACGGTGTTGGAGGAAGAAGTGAAGATCCCGTTTGTTCCTTTCCCGGTGGCGCTCCCGGCAGATCCGGAATTGGTCTGGCTGCTGGCGCGGCAGGAGAATCTCGGCCCGGACGAAGCGGCGCGCGCCCTGGTGAAGATCGAGGAGGAATTCTGGGCGAGCAAAAAGGGGCAGCAATTGCAGCGGGAAAACGTCGAGAAGACTTTCGCTGAGTTCATCGTCAATGTGCCCGCGCTGGCGTTGACGGAAAGCGGACTGAAGCGCCACTACAAGGAACCGGAAACGCTGAAAACGCTGCGGCTGCTCGCGCCCGCGAAATCATCCGCGTTGGTCGAGGCCGGGGCGTAGAGGGCCCGGTTGAGATCTGAGAGATGCAATACCCCGCTTCAGCGGCCGGGTTTGTATTTCAGCAATGTGCTCACGGTCTTTGGACCGTTTCCGTCAGGCGATAATTCCGCAGGCAGGGAAGCTATCGCTCGCTGGGGACGAACCGCTTTGTTCTGTAGAATTGTCAACTTATAGGTTTCACAAAGGCACAATTCGTGTTAAACATTGAGGTGTGATTACGGTGCTGTTGCTATTCGCATTGATTGGAGCTCCGGTTTTTTTGGCTCTTCTATTGGCCAAGGAGTTTCTGCCGATGATCCATGGGGAAGCGGGGCCGCATTTGGAAGTGGGTGATGGGATTGTGTATCGGATGCAAAAGGTGTCCACGCATCCGAGCCCGCGGGCGTATGCGGTGGACCCGGCCGGGCAGGGGGACACCTACAGCTATTTTGTTGATAAGTTCTGGACCGTGGAAAATGTGCTTCAGGATGGGCGGGTTCTCGTGACGACGCGCACGCGGAAGCAGCATTGCTTGCGCGTTGACGATCCCAATTTGCGCAAGGCGGGATTCGTTGCGCGGTTGCGACATTGGAAACGATTTCCGCGATCGGCTTAGCTGCCGCAGCGGCTTCGTTTCTCACGACTTTGGCGGGCAGGCATTTGGCCGCGTCCTTGAGCAAGGATGGAGAGTCGGCGCGGCATATTCGTTAAAAGGTAGCCCCCACTCCGTCATCGGTTTGCGTGAAAACACGAAGTTTTTTAACGATTTGGCTATTGTGCCAGGCCGAGGAGTGATAGAAGTGGGGACATGAACCGGGAATTTCATATCTTCGCGTCAGATTTTGATACCCAGTTTACGATGAAGGGAACTCCGGAGGATTCTGGCCAGGTGTTTTCATCTCTCTTCGAAGCGGCCCGGCACGCCCGCTCGGCATCGGGGAGCGATGCAGGAGAAGTGGTCATCTACGGCGGGGCCGGAGAAACGGTGAATCGAATTCCATTTTGCATCCTGCCACGAGACGGGGGAGGAGCTCTGTGAAAACGATTGCTGTCCTCCTCATTTGTCTCGGATCGCTTGTGGCGCCCGCTTTCGCCAGGCCACACCACAAGGATAGCGCGGCCTATACCGCGGCGGTCAAGGCGAGCACGGCCAAGGCCATGGCGATGTTCCCGGACTACGATGTGGCGGGCACGCCGATCCACCAGGCGATCCAGGACGAGATTCAGCGGCAAAAGGAAATCAATCCCACCTATTTCAAGAATCCGGAGTGGCCGGAACAGATCGCCCGGGCTTGTGCGGCGGTTCTGGGCATCGAACCGGCGAGACCCATGCAGGCCTCGAAGTAGGCGTGTTCGAGGAGCGGGTTCGCAAAGCCCCGATGGACTGCGGTGGATGACTGGCGGGCTCGGTAGAGCTTTCTTCTCGAAAGAGCGACCGGCCGAAATATACACACTTTTACCTACAATAATCATTGCAATTTCTGTAGACAATCGGCGACAGTTTGCGGGTTGCCGTGCACTTCCAAGTTTATTGCCACGAAGATTCAAGGTGCTCCCTGAAGGTGATCGGAGAAGAAGGTGTGCGGGAATACGAGGATGTCCTGAAGGCGGTGGAGGCGGCGCGAGACTTGAGCGACACGGGAGATTCACCGCTGACCGTTTACAGCACTTCGGGGACGGTCATCTTTGAGTTGCTCGTCTAACGCGCCCAGCGCGCGCCGCCGTGGTCGTAAACGGCTTCCCTGATTCGGAAAACCGTGGGATCAATAGGGCGCGTTCCTTTCCAATCCCCCCACGACTCCATGAAAAAGGGCCAGTTTTCCCCGAAACAAGTCGCCGCCTATCACCGGGACGGGTTCATCATTGTGCGGAAGTTTTTTGACCGGGAGGAGGTCGGGCTCCTGAGCCGCGCGGCGCATGACGATCGCGTGCTGGACCAGAAGTCATTCAGCCGGGACGACGGCACCGGGGCGAAGGTGCGGCTGTCGTTGTGGAATCATCCGGGGGATGGGATCTACGGGATGTTTGCGCGGAGTCGGAAACTGGTGGATGCGGTGGAACAGTTGCTGGACGACGAGGCCTACCATTACCACTCGAAGATGATCATGAAGGACGCGAAGGTCGGCGGGGCTTGGGCGTGGCACCAAGACTATGGATACTGGTACCAGAATGGGGTGCTGACGCCGAATCTTTGCAGCGTGTCCATCGCGGTGGATGCGGCGACGCAGGAGAATGGGTGCATGCAAGTGTTGAAGGGGACGCATCATCTCGGGCGGGTGGATCATGTGCTGTCGGGCGACCAGGCGGGCGCGGACATGGAGCGGGTGCGGGAGGCGATGAAGCGCTACGAACTGGTGTATTGCGTGATGAAGCCGGGCGATGCGCTTTTCTTTCATGCAAACCTGCTGCACGCCTCGGCGCGGAATGATTCCGACAAGCCGCGCTGGTCGATGATCTGCTGTTACAACGCGCGGAGCAACGATCCCTACAAGGAGGCGCATCACCCGCGTTACACGCCGCTGAAAAAGGTGTCCGACGCGATGATCAAGAAGGTGGGCGCGCGGCGCTTCGCGGACGATGGGTCGAACATGGCCTGGCTCGAGGCGAAGAAGGATGTCAGCGCGCGGGTGTTGAAAAAGAATCTCGTGGCGTCGTGATAGTCGCGCCGCGAGGAGTTTGCGCGCGGGTCCGTTTTCGGCACTGTTAGGGCGATCCTCATGAAAAAGTCTCTCGAGATCCTCCTCCTGCTGTCGGTCGCGATCACGGTGAATGGCTGTGCCAGCCAGCCGCCAAAGCCGGCCAACCCGAACAAGAAACTGAAGCTCGAAACGATCGATCACGGGCCGCAGAGGCCGAAGACGTATCTCTTTCGCGAGATCGATCGATAGGCCAATCGTTGAGCCGGCGGGTGGATTCCCACTCTTCTTCCAACGCCGGACTTGCTCCCGGGGGCAATCCCGCTGAGACGTTGGGGGACATCATGTCCGCTGAATTCCCCGTCATCCTTTTTTACAAGTACGTCGTGATCGCCGATCCCGCGGGATTGGTGGCGGCGCAGCGGGAGCTTTGTGCGACGCTGGGTTTGAAGGGCCGGGTGCTCATCGCGGCCGAGGGCATCAATGGCACGCTGGCCGGACCGAAGGCGGGGGTGGAGCAGTATGTCGGGGCCTTGCGCGCGGATGAACGGTTTGCGGACATTGAGATCAAGACGAGCGCGGGGGAT
>NZ_JBDUCX010000056.1:0-31525 GCF_040003245.1 Chthoniobacter sp. | reverse complement strand
CCGCGAGCTTCAACTACCAGCACACGCAGGTCTGTTTCTACGGTCACACCCACGCGCCGCGCGCCTACATTCGCGATGGTTCGGTGAAGAGCCAGTTCCTCGACAAGCTGACCGTGGAGCCGGGGAAAAAGTATTTCATCAATTGCGGCAGCGTGGGCCAGCCCCGCGACGGCGACTGGCACGCCTCCTACGTCCTCTATACACCGGGCAAACAGCTCATCGAACTGCGCCGCCTCGAGTACGATATCTGGACGGCACAGGATAAAATTGTGGCCGCCGGCCTGCCCCAGCGGCTCGCCGATCGCCTGGCCTTGGGAAAATAATTTCCCGCCGGGTGACGGTCCCGGCGGGGCGGGAAAAGATCGTGCCTCTTCCCACTACCTCGGCCTCCGATAGAGATCCGCGCGAGATCCTGGTCATCAAGCCCAGTTCCCTCGGCGACGTCGTCCACACGCTCCCCGCGGTGGCGTTGGTGAAAAAGCGCTGGCCCGCGGCGCGGCTGCGCTGGCTCATCAATCCCGAGTGGGCGCCGCTGCTCGCAGGAAATCCGCATGTCGATGAGGTGGTGATTTTTCCCCGGAATGAACTCCGCGGACTGCGCGGCCTGGCCAGAATCCCGGAGTGGGCCAAGAGCGTCTCCGCCCGCCCGGCCGATCTCGTCCTCGATTTTCAAGGGCTGCTGCGCAGCGGGCTGATCGCCAAATTGTGCCGGGCCAGGGACGGACACATCGTCGGCCTGTCCGATGCCCGCGAGGGTGCCGGTTTCTTCTATCATCAGAAGGCAGATGTGACTGGCATCGACCATGCCGTCGACCGCTACCTTGCGCTGGTGGCCGCGCTGGGAATCGCCACGACGCCCCCGCTGGAGTGGCCGCTGCCGGAAGGGTCCGCGCCCGCTGGTTTCTCGGAGGCCGCGCCCTTCGTCCTGCTTCATCCCTTCTCGCGCGGTGCGGGTAAATCGCTTTCCGTCGGCGACGTTACTTCGTTCTGCCGTGCTCTGGCCCCCTTCCGGGTCGTGCTGGCCGGCCGCAGCGAAGAGTCCGTGCCGCCCGCGGACAACGTCGAGAATCTGCTCAATCGCACGACGCTGCCCGAGCTCATCTGGCTGATCCGCCGCGCGGCCTTCACGGTGAGTGTCGATAGCGGTCCCATGCACATCGCTGCGGCGCTGACGCCGCGCTTGCTCTCGATTCATACCTGGAGCGATCCGCGCAAAGTCGGACCCTATCGACCCGAAGCGTGGATTTTAAAAGACGGGAAGTTGTCTCGGGCCAGCCGATCTAAAGGAGAGGTGGAACAGCCAGCGGCAGACGTCGCTGCCGTGGCGCATTTTGTAGGGGCGCAGTTGTAACGTTACGAGGCAGGTGCCCGAAGGGCTCCCAAAAAACCTGTCATCCTGAGCTGAGCTTGATGCCATGGGTGCCAACCTTGCGCCGGGCGCGTTACTTCGCCGCGAGTTGCTCCCGTAACCACGATTTCAGGTAGAGCAGCGGGTGGGTGTCGGACTCGTAGGCCAGATATTTCAGGAGCAACTCTTTGGCGCGCTTGTTGTCCTTGATCGCGGCCAGCACATCGGCGCGGTAGCGCTCATCCGCGAGCTGGGCGAAGAGGTCGCCCAGGCGGTTGGCGGTTTCGGCGTTGAGGGCGGAATTCTCGTGACCGGCGAGTTGCGCGATGGACAGCTCCAAGGCTGTTTTCCAGTCGTGCTGGCGGACGGCCACGGCCGCGCGGTAGCTCCGGATATCCGCCGCGTAACGGCCATGCGGGAAAGCCTTGTCGTAGGCATCGAGCGCGGCCAGCACGCGCTTCGCGTCGAAGGGTTCCTGTTGCGTGAGCGTCGGTTCGTTGCCGCCTTCCCAACGGGAGGCGCGGGGCCATGTCACCATTTTGGGGAGCTCGATCTGCTCGGAACCGCGATAGACCGCGCGCGCGTGCAAGAGCATGGCCGCCTCGCGCTTTTTGCTCTGCGGATACTTCTCCACGAAAGCCTGCGCCGCCTTCGCCAGTTGCGGATAGTCGCGCGAGCGATAAGTGTCCTCCGGTTCCTTCGCGAGGTTCTCCTGGTTCTTGTCCTTCGCTTTCAGCTCCACGGAAACGAAATGGTTGGCGATGACCGCCAGCCGGAGGAATTCGAAATAGTCCGCGACGGGCTTCGTGGCCGGGTCGGCCAGCGCCGCCTTGACCTCCGCGAGCAACGTCTCATCCACGCTGCTTTCGTGGTCGCCGTTGAATCCACCGCCGATGGCCGAGTTGTTGAGAAACTCGGTGCGCAAATGCGCATACCGTTCCCGAACCGCGGCGCCGGGATCCGGCTCGGAAAGAAATAGCGCGAGGTCGTCGACGTAGTTTACCCAGCGGGCATCGAGGAGTCCCTGGTAGGCGTTGCGCACCTTTCCGCGCAAGGCTTCGGCCTTGGCGCGCACTTTTTTCACGTCGGCCGCGCCGGCTTCTTCTTCCAGGCTGGCGATGCTGACACTGAGTCCCGCAGCGCCATTGCCCTCGTTGTTTTCGACGGCGGCGACCTCCAGCGCTTGCGCTCCCGAGATTCCGCTGCCCGCGGAGCCGCGATGCGGCGACACGTATTCGTCTTCCTTCTTCGGCGGTTTGGGAGCGGTGAAATCCCAGATCACCGCATAGCGTTTCGCCTCCACGGAATCCGCGCATTCGGCGTGCAGGCGATCGTTGAGCTTGCGCGCCGCGTCGCCCCACTGGCGCGCGACGGCGCGCTCGAAAGTATAGGGCGAGACGTCCGCGATCTGCGGCATGACCTTGAGCGCCCGCCAGAGCGCCTGGGCGGTTTGCGGTGTGCCGGGCTGGGCGTCGGAAGCCTCCAGCCACCAATTGAAGGCGTGCCGCAGTTCATCGCGGTTTTCGAGATCCAGCTTGTAGCCGCCGGTGGCGCCGATGAAGGGCGCAGCGTCCGCCCGGCGCACGTCGGCGTCGGCGGAGAAGTCGATATACACGTCGTGCCGCCGCCCATCGGTATCGAGCGGATAGGTGAGCAGCCGCCCTCGCGCCGCCGCCCAGGCGTCGCCGAGCTGGAGACACGCCGCCGCCCGCACCGCGGGTTCCTTCGCCGCGCGCGCGGCGAGAGTGAGCTTTTCCAAATTGGCCGCCACGAGCCCGTATTGCGCGGGCGTAAGGTATTTTTTGGCCTCGTCGAATTGCTCCTTCGCCAGCAGCCGTTGCGCGATGGGCTCGGTGAATTCCAGTCGCCGCACGGGGTCGAGCTTCGGCGTCTGAGCCGCCGCGGCGAGTTCTTCCACGGGCGCAAAATTCAGGAGCGTGTCGATCAACGCCTTCACCTGGATGTTATCGACGCCGTAGGTGATCTGGTAGTGGCGCGGGTCTTCGTCTTCCACTTCCACCGGTTGATCCTTGTCCGTGTCTGGCTTCTCCGCGTCCGGTTTGTCAGCTTCGGGCTTCTTGTCGGCAGCGGGAGCGTCCGGTTTTGGAGCGGCGTTCTTCGGCACCGGCAGCAGTTTTTGCAGGGCCAGCACCGCTTCGCCGCCGCGGTGGTCGTCCGCCAGGGCGAGGGCCATGCGCAACCGCGCGCCGCGAGCGAGCGGACTCTCCGGAATTTTGGTCAGCAGGGTTTCGAGGGTTTTGACCGCGGCGGCGGGTTGCTTCGCCCGATGCAGCACGACGCCGCGGGCGAGCAGCAGGTCGTCGCTATCCTCCACCGCGTCGCCCGCGCTCTGCAGGAGCTTGAGCGCCTGGTCCTGCTGGCCGCTGCCACTGGCCGCATAGACCAGCATCGCCAGGTAACGCGGCTTCCAGACGGCATCCTGATAGAGTTTGCTCTCGGCGGAAATGGCCGCGGCCAGCTTGGGCAGCACTTTCTTTCTCCACCCGCGCACTTCATCCGCGGGATCGATCTTGCCGTTGTAATTGTCGGACTCGGCCGTGTTGACCACGAGGTAAACCAGCGCCAGGGCGGCTGGCGGATGCTTCGCCACCTCGGCGAAAGCTTTGTCGGTGGGCTTGGAGGCGAGATGCGAGAGCGTCCGTTCCACCATCTGCGCCGCTCCGTCGGCGAGCTCCGGATGATCCTCCATGTCGAGCTGCTGCGCGTAACAGCGGAGGGCCGTGCCGAGATCGCCGCCGTCGTAGGCGTAGGCGCCATACCAGCCGAGGGCATCGCCGAGCAGGCGTCCGTGCGGGTATTTGGCAAAGTAATCGTCCCACAGTTTCTTGAGCTTCGCCCGTTCCTTGGGGACGACCTCCGGCGCATCCAGGTCGTAATTGTTGGAGCGCGACTTCCAGAGCTGGCAGCGCGCGGCCATGTAGAGCGCGAACTCGGCGCGCCCGCTCTTGGGAAAATCCTTCACCACTTTTTCAAACCACGGCTGGCTCTCCGCGATGTTGTGCGAGCGATATTCCACCGCGCCGCGGAGGTAGAGCCAATGCGGCTTCAGCGCCGGTGAGGCCTTGGCGAGATGCCGCTCGATGTCGGCGACCAATTCCGGATTCAGCGGCGGCGGTTCGGACGATTCGGCCGGTGGCTTGGCGGAATCGAAGCTCACGCCGAAGCGATCCGCCTGCCCGATGCGCCAGTCGAGATACTCCGCCGTCTCGGCGGCGTTGGCCGGGCCGGCGAAGATATCGCGCACGTCATGGAGGATGCTGATGAGGTCATTGCTGGCGCGGAGGCGGGCGCCGAGCACCATCTTGTCGATCGCGGCGAGCGCTTCCGCCCCGGGCTTTTTCATGAGGCCCAGCAATTCCCTAGCGGTGTCGAGGTCCGGGGCTTCCGCGGCTTCCGGGGAGGTTTCGTCGATGACCTGCTTTGTCGTCTTGGCGGGAAGCTGATCGAGCTTCAGATAATCGGAAAGCGTCTGCAACGGCTCCTCGTAAAAGTCGCCCGTGGCCCGGGCGTGCGGTTGCAGGAGGAGGCCGGCGAGAACCGCGGCCGCGAAGCCGTGGCCCAGGCGCAGCCGCCGGGATTTCACGCCGGAACAAGCACGCCGGAGCGCCGCAAGGTTGTCATTCTGGTCACAGGTCATGGGTCGATAAGTGAAACGCCCTTGGCCGCCCGTTTCTTACAAGAATCAGGGCGCTGGGCGTAGCTACTCCTGCGCGGGCGTTGCAGCGGGGAGAATGGGTTTCCATGCGTCGGATCCCTCGCAATTGAGGATGCGGTAATGAATCTGGGCGAGGGTGGCTCCGGGGGCGAGTTGAAGCAAGCCGGTTTGCAACCGCGACCGCGCCGGCAGATGGCTGAACCAGAATGTCAAACGCGTAGCCAAAGGGACGGCGACCGGGGTGGGCTTTTCCGCGTCGGGACGGGCGTGGCTGGCCATGCGCCAAAAATCCCCAGCCAGCGCATCGCGAAACAACGGCGCGGGCGCATCGATTTCCAGCGCGTAGCCGCGATCGAGATCGCCCTTGGCCCCGGAGAGGCGCGCGGGCAGATCCTGGTCCGAGTCGTTGACCAGCTCGAACCGATCCTCCGCCACGGCCCGCAGAATCAGGCGGGGCGCTTCGGCGGCGGCGAGCGCACCGAGGTCCGCCGTTGACCAACCCGACGGATCCGTTTCATCGGCGAGGCGAAAGAAGATGGTCCCTTTCGCGCCAGCGTCGCGCGCGGCGGCAAAGACTTTGGCCAGGGCCGCGCGATCGACGAACCGCGACGCAACGATCTCCTCCTGGGCCACGGCGGTGTGCGCGACGCGGGTGTCGCGGTCGGCGCGGAAGAGAGTCACGCCGAGGCGCGTGGGCCCGAGGGTGCGGAGATTCTTGTGGAAACAGAAATCGTCCCACGACCAGTTGGGAATCTGCCCGCGCGACAGCCCGGTGCGGTCGAACACGGTGAGCCGGGCGAAGGAAGGCAGGCCGGCCCGCCAGGGAACGGGACAGGTGCTCCACGTGCGCAAGGACGCCGCGACGCTCTCCGGGTCGAGGAGCGGTGGTGGTGGCGCGTCGCTACTCACGCCGGTGGGGTCGGCTTGCATGTCGTAAAACATGGGCGCGATTTCCTCGACGCTGTGGGCCAGCGCGGGAAAGCCGCGGAGCGCGGGCCAGCGGGTGAGCGCGGTGATCGAGAGATGCGGCACGGTGCGGCGGAGATTGGCCAGCGCCGCCGCGTAGTCGCCGAGCAGGCGATCCGGGCAATCGAAGTCGAGTTGCAACTCGCCGCCGTGGGCCGCGCCTGGCAGCGCTTTGAGGAGGGCCGGCATCGCGGGTGCGGCAAAGGGCGCTTTTTCCTCGCTGGTCAGCCGCACGACCGGGACGACATGGAATCCCGGCGCAAGGGTAACGAGCGGGAGCGGCGCGTGCTTCCATCGCCACACGCCCTGGCGATTCTGCATCTCCCCGACGTTCCAGTAGAGGGTTTGCACATTCTGCTTCGACAACCCGTCCTTCTCCTCCGCCGTGAGCGGCGCCGCGCGATGCCAGACCCAGAACGCCCGTTCAAATGCCTCCGCCGCCCGGCTGGACGCGGCCAGGAGGAGGAGCGCAAAACAGGCTAATAGGCAGCGCATCCCGTCTGTGTAGCATCTTTCGCGCAGACGCGCTGCCGAGATTCGCCCACCGGGGCTGTCCCAGATGTTGCAGCCGGAACACTTGCAACACCCTGCGGGGCCCTTGCGGTGGTGCGTGCTGGCCTCTCCGCCAACTTTAATCTACTGAACGGAAGCCACTTCCTTCTCCCCCCGGACCCGTTGGCACGCCACAGGCTAAATCGGCGCGCGGCGTGTTCGCCACGCCTTTTTTGCCCATGAGTACCAACGGTCACCTCACCATCGAAGCAGAACCCTACGAGTACGTCTTCGTCCCGTCGGAAACCGCCCTGCTGATCATCGACATGCAGCGCGATTTCCTGGAACCGGGCGGCTTCGGGGAAATGCTCGGCAACGACGTCTCGCAGCTCCGCCGGACGATCGAGCCGAATATCCGGCTGCTGGCCGCCTGGCGGGCCGCCGGCCTCCAGGTGATCCATACGCGGGAAGGTCATCGCGACGATCTGATGGATCTGCCGCCGGCCAAGAAAATCCGCGGCCGAAGCCCGACGAGTATCGGCGATGCCGGTCCGATGGGCCGCATCCTGGTGCGGGGCCAATCGGGTCACGACATCATTCCGGAACTCTACCCGCGGTTTGGCGAGTCGGTGATCGACAAGCCGGGCAAGGGCGCCTTCTGGTCGACCGACCTGCACGCGATCCTGCAGCATCGCGGGATCAAGAATCTCGTCGTGACCGGGGTGACCACGGAGGTCTGCGTGAATACGACGGTGCGCGAGGCCAATGACCGCGGCTACGACTGCCTGGTGCCCTCGGACTGTGTGGGCTCCTACTTTCCCGAGTTTCACGAGATGGGGCTGAAGATGATCAAGGCGCAGGGCGGCATCTTCGGCTGGGTCTCGCACTCCGACAAAATCATCCCCGCGCTCGGGCATCACTGAGACGCGCTCCGTCGCGTTCCCTTTTCCAACCACCACCAAACGCAATCAATGACCACCACCATCGCCAAACCAAAAATCTGGGTGCCCGGAGACTGGAATGCCTTCTTCGGCTTCGGCACCAACATCCTCGTCAACCTGCTCACCCTGAGCGGCCTGCTGCTCTATGTGCTGAAGATGCCGCCCGACATGGTCTTCAAGCACATCCTGCCGGCGGCCGGCATGATGATGTGCATGTCCACGTTTTACTACGCGTGGCTCGCCTACAAGCTGGCGAAGAAAACCGGCCGCACCGACGTCTGCGCGCTGCCCTCGGGCATCAGCGTGCCGCACATGTTCATCGTCACGCTGGTGATCATGCTGCCGATCAAGCTCGCCACGGGCGATCCGATGAAAGCGTGGCAGGCGGGGCTGACGTGGGTTTTCATCCAGAGCTTCGTCCTCATGGCGGGCGGCTTCCTCGCGCCGATAGTCCGGAGGATCACCCCGAAAGCCGCACTGCTCGGCGCGCTCGCCGGGGTGTCGATCTCCTTCATCTCGATGAAGCCCGCGCTCGAGATGTTCATGACGCCGCTCGTCGGTGTGGTCTGCTTCGCGATCATCATCGTGAGTTGGTTCGGCGGGGTGAAGTTCGGCGGCGTTCCCGCCGGTCTGGTGGCCATCGCCGCGGGGACCCTCATTGCCTGGGGCTCGAATCTCTTCGGCTTCAACTTCGGCGGGATGCACCTCGAAGCTCTGAAGGCGGCCAAGGACGGCTTCAGCTTTTCCGCGCCAACCCCGGTCATCGGGCTGGTTTTTGGCGGACTGCATTGGGATCTGTTGAAAGTCATCCTCGTCACCGCGATCCCTTTCGGCATCTACGATCTCGTCGAAGCGATGGATAACGTGGTCAGCGCCTCCGCCGCCGGCGACGAATATCCGACGACGCGCGTGCTGACCGCCGACGGCGTGATCAGCCTCATCGGCTGCCTGATGGGCAATCCTTATATCAACGCGGTCTATATCGGCCACCCTGGCTGGAAATCGATGGGCGGCCGGATCGGCTATTCCGCGGCCACCGGCGTGATGGTCATCGTGCTCTCCTGGTTCGGCGTCATCTCACTGATGACCGCGCTCATCCCGGTCGTGGCGATCTCGCCCATCCTGCTCTACATCGGCATGCTCATCGGCTCACAGGCTTTCCAGGAAAGCCCGCACAAACATGCGCCGGCCGTGGTCATGGCAATTATCCCGTCGCTGGCCGCGTGGGGCAAATTGCAGATCGATAACTCGCTCGGCTCCGTGGCGGGCATCCATCAAGTGACGCCGGAGATGATCGCTTCAATGGCGCAGACAGGCGTGTTTTACCACGGCCTCTCGATCCTCGGCGGAGGTTCGATCCTCGCTGGTGTCGTGCTCGGGGCGATCACGGTTTACATCGTCGATCGGAAGTTCATGCAAGCCGGCGCCTTCGCCTTTGCCGGTGGCGTGCTGACCTTCTTCGGCCTCATGCACGGGGAAGCGATCGGGATCAACCAGACGCCGACCGTGGCGCTCAGTTACCTGGTCGTCGGTGGCGTGCTCGTCGCCTGTGCGAAGTTTGCCACTGTCGAAGCCATGGCGCCCGAAGCGGAAGAGGCCGAAGAGCTGCCCGGGGCGCTGGCCACGGAGTAAGACGCGGAACGCGAGATAGCGAAACAACACAACCCGGTGCGCGTGTCTTGGTCACGCCACCGGGTTTGTGCTTTTCGGATCGATGACAGGCCTCGCAGTTGCACTTATAGTCACTATGGCGTATGGAGGGCCCATGGCCGGCGAATCACTGAAGTTCCCCGATGTCTCGAAAATCTTTCCCCAAGCGGAGCTGAACAAGGTCAAGCCGCTCCAGGTCGCGATTTCCGGGGACCACCCCCGTGTCTTGCTCGCAGAGGACGATCCGGTGCATTCGCTGACGCTGTTCCATTTCCTGTCCCAAGCGGGCTATGAGGTGGTGGTGGCCGTGACGGGCCCGGACGCGATCACGGAACTCCGCAAGGCGGATCATCCCCCGGTGGCCATCCTCCGCGCCGAACTGCCGGGGATGAAGGGGGTCGAAATCTGCCAGCGGATGAGCGACGCGGGCAAAAACCTCTTCCTGATTCTTTACAGCGAACAACCGACCACCGAGCAGATCGTGGCCACCTTGGAGGCGGGCGCGGACTTACACCTGCCGAAATCCATTCCGGCGAAGGAATTGCTGGCGCACGTGAAGGTCGGCTCGCGCATCATCGCGCGCGAACAGGCCATGGCGCACCGGCTGGAAGAGCTTTCGGGAAAGAGATCGAAGGAGTAGCGCAGCGGGCCGGGAAGGCCGCTTCGCTAAAGGCCGGGCTCCGGCTCTTCTTCCAGGAATTCCACCGGCTTCTCGTAGATCGCCAAGACGATGCAGCCGGCTTCGCTGACCACGCGGTGGATGGTGCCAGGCGGGTTGACGACCAGCGTGCCAGGTCCGGCCTCGCCGTTTTGATCCCGCTGGCTGCCGGTGAGCACGAAGATATGTTCAAAACCGAGATGGGTGTGAAGGGGCACCTTGCCGGCTTTGTTGAAACGAATGAGGGCCGCGGAGGGCCCGCTCGTGGGATCGCCATAGACCTGGTAGATCTCCAAACCGTCCTTGAAGGGCTGCCACGGAATCTCGTGCTGCCACTGGGCGATGTTGAAGAGATTGGAAAGTTCGAGGCGGGGAAAGCTCGGAGCGGGTTCGGTGGCCGGGGCGGGTTTTATTTCCACAATGCGCATCACGATAGGCAATTGTCCCTAAACGGAAAGGCCGATTCCGGGCGAGCCGGGGCCGCGGCACGACGATGCGGTGGGCCGGGAGGGGTCAACTGATCGCCTTGATGAAAGCGTCCGACGTAGCGACGGCGCCGAAGACACCGCCTTGCATCTTGATCATCTTCAAGGCGGCGAGGTAATTGCCGTGATCGGTCGCGCCAGTGCAATCCTCGAGCATGAGGCATTCGTAGCCGCGGTCGTTGGCCTCGCGCATGGTGGTGTGAACGCAGACGTCGGTGGTGATGCCGGCGAGGACGATGTTCTGGATGCCGCGGCGGCGCAGCAGCATGTCGAGGTCGGTGGCGTAGAAGGAGCCTTTACCGGGCTTGTCGATGATGGGTTCGTCCGGCAGCGGGGCGAGCTCGGGGATAAGGTTCCAGCCGGGTTCGCCGCGGGTGAGGATGCGCCCGCAGGGGCCGGGGTCGCCGATGCCCGCGCCGATGCGCTGGCTGCGCCAGAGTTTGTTTTCCGGGAGATCGGAGAGATCGGGGCGATGGCCCTCGCGGGTGTGAAAGATGTGGTAGCCGAGCGGGCGGGCGGCGGCAAAGACGCGCTGGATGGGACCGATCGGTGCGCGGGTGAGCGAGAGATCGTAGCCCATTTTATCCACGTACCCGCCTGGGCCGCAAAAATCCGTCTGCATGTCGATGACAAGGAAGACGGTGTTTTCGGGGCGCAGGTCGCCGTTGTACGGCCACGGGTAAGGATCGGATTCGACGGTGCGTGTGGTCATAGGCGGAAATGAAAAGGCGCCGGGCGCCGCCTGCGCGTCTCAACCAAGGAACGAAACGCAGGCGGCACCGCGGAACACCGATTCACCCAAATTGAAGTGGAATGCTCTAGAAGAAAACCGAGATACCGCCGTAGGCCTGCCAGGTATCGAGCACGCGCTTCTCCGGATCGTTGAAGGCCTGCATGCTGCGGAGGCTTTCGTCCTCGAAGTTCATGTATTTGAAGCCGGCGTGCACGGACCAGTGGCCAGGGCCTTTGATGAATTTCAACGGGATGGACGCTTTCAAGCCAAGTTCCCAGATGGCCAGCGTGGAGGTGCTGCCGAAGTAGTTGCCGTAGAAGCGATCGTCAACGAGTTGGATGCGGCACGGCGCTTCGATTTTCAAGTCGCCGCAATTCGTGAAGGTGTAGGAAGGATCGATGCCGATTTCGAAGTAGAAGCTCGAAAAGGGTTGCGGGTGACTGCCTGAATTCGGGTTGGGCCCGAACACGGCTTGCCCGACATCGGCAGCGGTGGATTTGTTCTCGAGTTCCTGCCAGTAGCTCACGTAGGGATGCAGCGAAAACGCCTTCAAGAAGTCGCTATCATCGAAGCTCAGCTTCGTCTCCAAATGGTGCGAGGTCTCGATATCCTTATAACGCTCGATAAAGGCGGTGTAGGTCACGTCGAGCTTGAAGCGCTTGGCGAAGCCGACCGAGATGCCGCCGATGGGATCGAATTCCGACCAGTTCGTCTTCGGATAGGCCGTGGCCGCCCGTTTGGAGACGAGGCTGGTGCCGAAGTCCCACCAGCCGCCGCCGACGATGGTGAAGCTATTGATGAATCCCTCGCCCTTGTAGGCGTTCAGGAAGATGAGCGCCAGCGGCTGGATCGTGAGGCCACGATCGCGGACAATCTGGCCACGCGGAGTGACGTATTTGTCGGCAAACTCCACGTTTAACAGGACGTTGAAAAGCGGACCCTTTTCCGGCGGCGCGACCGCCTTGGTTTCCTTCATGTCCTTGCCATCGTCGCCGAGGCTGGTGATGGGCGTGCGGAGAGCCGCGGCCGCCGCGCGGGACGAGGCGAGCGAGTCGGCCGCCGAGGCGAACGGCACCGCCAAGGCGGTGAGCAGCGTCGCGATGCCTGCGGCGAGGTAAGGTCGATAGCGGTGAAAGAGCGTGGATTTCATGCAGTGGTTGGTGATGCGGTGCGTGTGGTTGGTGTGAATCAAATTCACGCGCCGCCTTTAGCCGCTGCTGTGCCACGAAGATGCGACGGCGTTAAGTGCCTGGAAGAGAACACGTAGAGAAATCTCCGCCGGGAGACGTTTCAGGCGGCTGGCGTTCCGTCTGTTGCGTGTTGCAACGTTCGCGACACTCCGAGGAGAGGGTCCGATTAGTGCGGTGCCGAGCTGGGCAGGAGATCGAGGCGCGGTTCGCGGCGGCCGGGGCAGCGCGGGTACCCGCGACAGTTCCAGGAGGGGACGCCATTCGCGCGGTTGTGGCGGATGACCATCGTGCCGTGGCAGACGGGGCATTCAGGATCGAAGACGCGGGCGTGGGCGACGAAATCGTCGATCCACGTGGAGACGATGCAAAGGTTCTCTCCGGGTTTGGCGACCACGGCGATCTTGGCGGCCAGGGCCGAACCGTCCAGGAGTTGAATCCCTTTGCCCTCGGCAAACTCGCTGGCATCGGGCGAGAACGTGCCGGTCGTGACGAGGATGCCATGCGGGGCACCGCCGGCGGCCATGGCGCCATAGAAATCGCGCATCTCCCGGGAAGACACCCGCACGGTTTTCCAGTGCTTGCACTGCACGAGCGTGGTTTCTGAATCGCGGCGCAGCATGAGGTCGATGCCGTCGTCGGTGTTGAGCCCGGCGGAGAGTTCGATGGTGTAGCCTTCGCGGCGGAAGATTTCGCCGACGAGCAACTCGACCTGGTCGTTGCGCAAGGAGTCCAGGCCGCTCGTCGAACTGGGGACGGTGCCGTCCGCATCCCTCGCCTGGACCTTCGTCGTGGGCGATTGGCCAGCCCGCGCTTGGCGCCGGAAAAGGTAGAATGCGCCAGCGGCGAGGGCTCCGAGCAGAACGAGGGAGCCGAGGATGTAGGCGAGGGCATGGGAGCCGTTCGTCGCCGCCGCGGGAGGCGGTTCGATGGCGGCCTTTTTCTCACTGGCCCGTTCCGATCGTGGTTCGGGAACCACTGGGACAGGCGCCGGCTTCGTCTCGGGTTCCAGTTCCGCTGTCGGCAACTTCGGCAAGGAACGCGGCTCGGCAGCGGACGGAGTGGGGAGCGGTGGCGGATCGGCTACGGGGAGTTCCGGTTCGACCACCCTGCCGAGCATCTGCGGATAGGTGGGCGCCTTGGTGTAGGCAGGAGCGGCGGGTGCGGGCGTCGCCGGCACGACGACCGTGGGCCCTTGCTGATACGCCGCAGCGAGCCCGGCGGCTTGAAAGACGATGCTAACCGGCCGGACGCGCCCGCAGGTGGCGGAGGCGCCGTCTTCGCGGGTCCATTGGCGGGCGAGGCCGTTGGGGGCGGAAGTCTCGCGCCAGTGAGCCGCGCCGCCGTTGGCGTCCAGGAGCGAAGTGATTTCCGTTTCCTGCAGATACCAGTTGCGGCGATAGGTGAGCTTGCGAACGACATTTTCCTGAAATTCCACCTGCGCCGACCAGCCTTCCCAAAAGTAGACGGCGAGGTTGCGCCCGTGGTCCTCCGCCCCCGGCGCCCCGTGCCGGGCGAGCAATTGTTCCCGTGTTTCCCCGAGCTGCAAGGCCCGGGCAGATTGCACCCCGACGCAAAGCAGCGCCAGGCAAAGCGCAAATCGGGACATATGGGCACGGGACATCGTTCCCGCTAAAAAGCAAGATGCTGACCAAGAGGAAGAAAGAATCGCGGGGTCGTCTTCTATGATTACGGATTTACGTAACGGCCTTCGGCGCAGTTGCGGCTCAATAGAAACCGCACTAAGAATCGCCCTCCCTTTTCATTACCCCTGTACCCTGATGAAGTTTTTCCTCCCCCTGAGTGTTTTTCTGCTGGTCTTGACCGGCTACGTCCGGGCTGCGGACGACCCGGCCGAGGGGATCAAGACGGCTACCAGGGTGCACGAGATTTTTGAAGCCAAGTGCCTGGACTGCCATGGCCCGGAGCTGCCGCGACCCAAGGGGAAATTCGGCTATGTGCTCGATCTGAAGCGCGTGGCGGAGAACCCGGAGTACATCGAGAAGGGGCACCCGGAGAAGTCGGAGCTCTTCAAGATGGTCTTCAATGACGAGATGCCGGGCGAGGACGCCAACGTGCCGCCGCTGACCAAGGACGAGAAGGACGTCGTCAAGCGGTGGATCGAACTCGGCGCGCCCGAGGCGCCGCAAATTGCCGGTGATAGTTCGGGTGCCTCGGCGAACAAGAGCGTGGAAGCCAAACCGCAGATGCCGGTCTGGAAGAAGGCGCTGCGCTGGATCGGGCGCATGCACCCGGTTTCGACGCACTTCCCCGTGGCGCTGATGTTTGTCGCGGTGTTTGCCGAAGGCATCGCGTGGTGGACGCGGCGCGATTCGTGGCTGCAGACGGTGCGCTTTCTCGTGATCCTGGCGGCGCTGGGGGCGATTTCCGCAGCGGCGCTCGGCTGGATCAACGCTTACTTTGCCAGCTACACCGGCCAGCTCGCGCCGATCTTGAAATGGCACCGCTGGCTAGGGACGGGCACGGCGGTATGGTCCATCGTCTGCGCCGGACTGGTCGTCATTAATGAATGCCGCGAAGGTTCCACTGAACGTCAGCGTTTCCGCGGTGCCTTGTTGCTCGGGGCGGCGCTGGTCGGCATCAGCGGCTTCCTCGGCAGCGCGCTGATCTACGGGCTGGACCATTACGCTTGGAATTGAGCGCGCGTTGAATCGGCACTTCTTCAGCGTTGATCGCTGGTAGAGCGACGGGGTTTGCCCCGCAGTCCCATAGGCGTCTCGCAGACTCGGCTTTCGACTTCGTTACACTCCGCTCAGAATGACAGCGGGATGGGAGCGGCCTACTTCTTCGGTGGCTGTGGAGGCTTGGTGGCGGCCTGCGGTGAATCGGCGACGAGGAGCTGGGCGAGCAGTTCGCTGCGCGGCGGGACGAAGGTGACGCGGGCCTGGCCTTCGATCATGCTTTGCATCTCGAGGATCTCGAACATGGCGTCGAGGATCTCGCGGTCGGTGGAGATCTTTTGCAGGGCCTCGCCGACGATGCGTGGGCGCATGGCGGCAGCCTTGGCAAACTCGATCGCAGCCTGGCGCTCAGCAGTGCTGGTGATGATGCTCACCTGGTTCGCGCCGTCCTGCTTGATGGCGCTGGTCACTTGACGCAGGCGGTTGACGACCTTGAATTCGATCTGCTTGATCATGCCGATGTCGCGGAAGTGCACCTTGCGGATGTAGACGCTGCCGAGCTTGTAGCCCCATTCGTTGGATTTCGGCGAAACTTCGGTGCGCACGGTCAGCGACATTTTGTGCCGATCGACCAACATATCGCCGAGCGGCAGATTGCTGAGCGAGCGGACAGTCGCGCTGCTGACGTTGGCGCTGAGCGAACCGCGCGGATCGGCATTCTTGAAGAGATACGACACAGGATCGCTGATGAACATTTCGTACCAGATGCCGATGCCCATGGGCGCGCCTTCCTCGCTGTTCACGGGCTGGCTGCGCAGGTAGGTCTGGTCGAGGCGCAGGTCGAGCACGTGGCATTTGCCGAGCCAGTTCACGATGGGCGCGGCGAGGCCGAGCTTGAGCCAGAGGAAATAGATGCCCGGTTCGTCGAGCACGGCGAGGACCTTGCCGAAGAGAACGTAGACGTGGCAGCGGCCCTCCTCGACGATGGTGTAGATGCCGAAGGCGCGGATGAGGCCGAAGAACATCGGCACCAAAATGAAGAACGCAAGGAAGGTGACGATGGCGGCGTAGATGAAGCTCATTGTTTGTCCTCCAGAATGACTTGAGCGGCTTCCTTGAAGAGCTTGAGCCGGACGTTGCGCCGATAGGCGATGAGAGCGTTGTCGCCGCTGGCGCGCAGGGCGGAGAGCTGCTCGGAAAGGGCACGGAGCGGCTCGACCTCGGCCTGGGCGTTGAGCGTTTCGATTTCGACCGCGCGCCGGGATTGCACGATCTTTTGATCCGCGGAGGCCTGGGCCAGCGAGATGTCGGAGCTGACTTGATTGTGCGCGGTGTTGATCGCGGCGAGCGCGCTTTCGACGTCGACGGGTGGATCGATGCCGGTGATGAGCGAGGCATCGAGGGCGATGCCGTAGCGGGCGGCGGAACTGGCGCACTCGCGCTCCATGTGTTCGTTGAGCGAGGAGAGGTTCTTGCGGAGATCGTTGATCGAAATGCCGGCGACGCTGGCGATGGAATTATCGGCGGCTTCCGCGGAGGGAGGCGGCGCGGTGAAGTTCGCGATGCGCTCGCGCAGCACGCTGATGAAATAGCCCATGACGTGAACGATGGGGCGCTTCACGCCGAAGAGGTAGGCGTAGAGGTTGCGCTCGGAAACGCGGTAACGAATCTGGCCGGTGAGGCCGGTGTCGAGCTGATCCTTGGTAACGGCGTTGAGCCGCGAGCCGCCGTCATTGGCCGAGGGGTCCTCGGGATCGAAGGCCATGTTCAGCGTCTGCGTGGCGATGGTGACTTTATAGACGCGCTCCCACGGCCATTTGAAATACGGCCCACCGGCGGGAATGACGCGCACCTGCGGGTAGATGTAGCGCTCGCGCTCCTCGGGGTTGAGGGTTTCGGAGATGGGATCGTCGAGCGTGGTCTGGTTGCCCAGGCGTTCGGCGCGACCGAAGATGGTCTTCACGGCGCGCTCGTTTTGGTCGACCGTGTAGAGACCGGCGAGGAGGTAGCGCGTGAGAAACCAGGCGATGAATCCGGCGAAGATTCCGAGGAGTGTGCCCATAAGAAGAGTTGGTTGCGGGCTATCCTTGAACGGAATGTTCAACGAATGAAAGCGGAATGGGAGGGGCGGAAATGACGATTTTTTGGGGGGGAATACGCTGTTTTTCGCAACAGAGCCCATGGAGCCCACGGGGCCAACAGAACCAATGGAGCCAATGGAGCCGACGCGAAACAGGGCAGCCGTTGTCCGATGGTCATCGGAACGGCTGCCCTGTGAGTTTAGCGTGGGATCTTCTTGGCGGTGCTTACTTCGCAGCGGTGGTCACCCGCTTGAAGGTCGAGCTGTGCTCGGGCGCTTCCTGGCCGTTGATGATCGCCTTGCAGCTCGTGGTGATGGTGTTCGCGTCGTCGAAGCGCAGGGTCATCCCGTGCATGTGCGACTCCTTTTTCGGGTCGATCGCGCAGCAGGAGTCGAAGTCGAGGGTGATCGAATTCGCATCCGACGCTTTGAGCGCCATTTCCGGGCGGTTGCCGAGGATGCAATAGTGGGTGGCGGTCAGTTTGCCGCCCTTGTCGTAAAACATGGTCACCATTTCCATGGGCGTGCCGGGCGCGCTGCGCTCCTCGAGGACGCTGCCGCCCGCGACGAGGCGGTATTCGACGTTCATGTCGATCGGCCCTTGGCCCATGTCGACCTTGCCGGTCCAAGTGCCGACCAGTGTTTTCATGCGTTCGAGGTCCGCCGAGCCGGGCTTCGGCTGGCCAAAGGGATTCGCTTCGCCGGCGTGGAGCCACGCGGTCGTGGCCAGCAGGAGGGTTGCGCAGTAGGAGAGGATTCGGGTGTTCATGATGGGTTGTTTTGGTTTGAGGTGGATAGTTGCAGTTTCATCCTCATGACGAATGGCCAGGGCCGTTTTGGACATCGGTTTGCACTTTTTTTGATCCCCGGCGAAGTGGAGTGGACAGGGGCCTCCTTGCAAATGCGCTTGCGAGAAAGGGTGGGCGCGCGTATCGGCAGCGTCCCAATGAGAGCCGCTTTTCGTGCCAATAGTGACAACGCCCCCGATCCGGCGGAACTGATCGAATTTGTGCCGTCGGATTATTTCGCGCGCGCGAATATGAGCGACATGTTCCCGCGGTCGGCACCGTTGGAGGTCGATCTCGGCTGCGGCGAAGGCGCGTTTCTGGTGGCGATGGCGACCAAGTATCCGGATCGGAATTTTCTGGGCATCGAACGGTTGCTCGGGCGGGTGCGGAAGGTGTGCCGCATGGCGGTGCATCATCAGCTCGCGAATGTGCGGCTGCTGCGCATCGAGACGGCTTATGCGCTGCGCTATGTGCTGCCGCCCGAGACGGTGAGCGTGGCCCATGTGCTCTTTCCCGATCCGTGGCCGAAACGGCATCATCAGCCCCGGCGCTTGATCCAGGACGGTTTCATGGAAGCGCTGCACGGGATCCTGGTGCCGGGCGGGGAGTTGCGGATCAAGACGGACGACGAACCCTATTTCCAGTGGATGGAAAAGGTGCTGGCGCGCGCCAAGGGCTACGAGCGGCTCGACTGGCCGGAAGATCCGGAATATCCGCAGACGAATTTCGAGCGGCGGTTTTTGGCGCAAGGGTTGCCGATTTATCGGGCGTTGTTGCGGAAGGTGTGAGGGTTTCGCAGTGAGAGAGCGCCGGAGGCGTTCCGGAAATTAGCCGGTGGCGTGAGCCACCGGAAACGATTTACCACGAAGATTTGCCCCGGAGGGGCAGCGGAATTCTACCGCCCCTCCGGGGCGAACGCGGTTGGGGCATGGACCGGTGGCTGACGCCACCGGCTAATCTCGGGTCGGCCCTCCGGGCCTGCAATCCGCGAGCTTGCTCGCTATTCGGGTGCTGTTTTATCGGGCACTGTTGCGGTAGGTCTGACCGTTGACGAAGCCGCGGACTTCGTAGGCCTGGTCGCGAATGTCGATGTGGACGGCGCCGGTTTTGTCCTGGCGGAAGACGGTGATGCCTTGGGCGGCGGTGGCGGCTTCCCAGGCGTCGAGCTTGGCGATGGGTTCGCCGTAGCCGAGGGCGCTGCAGATGACGACTTTCGGCGCGACACGGGCGAGGAAATCGGGTGTGCCGGAGAGGTCTTTGGTGTGCTGGCCCTTGATGAGGATGTCGCTGCGCAGGTCGGGTTCGTTTTCGAGCAGCCATTGTTCGGTGATGAATCCGGAGGCGGACATGAGCAGGGCCCGCGTGCCGCCGGCCTCGAGCCGCAGGACGAGCGCCATGTCGCCGGCGGTGGTGCGCTTGAGACCCGCGGGTGGATAGAGCACACGCAGCGTGGTGTTGCCGAGATGGATGGCATCGTCGCGTATGTAGAGCCCCTTGCCGAGCTGGCGCTGGGCGAGCCAGGTGTGCAGGTTGCGGCGGGTGGAGGAGCGGTCGCGCAGCGTGGAGTCGGCGAGCAGGTACGGTCGGAAATCGTTGATCGACGTCGTGGCAGCGCCGATGTGTTTGACGTTGCCGTGCGTGAGGAGGAGGCCGTCGAGACGATTGACGCCGCGGCTGCGCAGATACGGCAGGATGGTGTGATTGTAGTGCGCTTCGTCACCGCAATCGAGCAGCCAATCAAAGCCACCCGCGCGGAGGTGCGCGGCGCCACCATCGCCGAGATCGAGGACGTTCAGCTCGCACGGCGGCGCGGCCTGCAGGCGGGGCGTCTCGACGTAGAGGTAACCGCTGGGCAGATCGGCAGAGGCGTGCAAGACGAACAGCATCAATTTGGCGGCAAACCAATTGGCGTTGTTGAAAAGGACGGTGGCGTGGAGCGAGATCGACGCGCTCAGGACGGAACCGAGGCCGAGCGCGAGCACGACGAAGGCCACCGGCACGGCGCAAAAATTCGCCACCAATGAACCCGGTGAGAACAAATGGAAATAGCCGACGGTGAAGACAAGCGAGCCAAGCCAGGAAGCGAGGACGACGCCCATGGCGACGCACACGCAGTGCCAGCACCAGGTGCCGCATTTCACCGGCCAGCTCCACAGGACGCGCGGGAGAAAAGGATCGGGCTCGGCGAGCGCCTCGAGCCAGCGCTGGATGCGCGCGGCGCAGACGATGATGATGAAGACGAGGGTGAACGAAAACTGGAACCCGGGGGCGAAGAGTTCGTTGGTATCGTACGCGAGGAGGAGCAGCGCGGCGGCGCCGAGGCTGTTGACGGAGATGGCGCGCCGATCGACGAGCGCCGCGGTGAGGACCAGCGTGGCCATGATCGTCGAGCGCACGCTGCTCGTGCGCAGGCCCGTCATGAGCGTGTAGGTCGCGAGCACGAGGATGACGACGACGATCGTAAAACTGCGCGGCAGTCCGAACGGCTTGAGCGCGAAGAAGACGATCGTGGCGAGCATGGCGATATTGAGCCCGCTGACGACGAAGAGATGAATCGTGCCGGTCCGCTGGAGAAGCGTCTTCAAGTCTTCCGGACTTTCACCGCGCAAACCGAGGACGACGCCATCGATTACGGCCATGACTTCTGGTGAATCCGCGAGGTCGATCTCCAGACGCTTTTGCACCCAGTGCCGGGATTTCAGTCCGAAGGCCTGGAGCGGATTGCCGTGACCGTGCGAATCGATATGACAATCGATCGGGAAGCGCGGGCGAATCTCGGAATACACACCGAGGCGCTGCTGGTAGCTGGTGGAATCGAACTCGCCCGGATTGCGCCGGGGCGCGAGATTTGAAGCGCCGCCGACAAACGTGATTCGGTCGCCATAGACCGGCGCGTCGCCAAGCCAGCTCACGTTGGCGAAGGATTGGAAACGAAACGATTCACCGCCCAGACGGATGGATTCCAGCTTCACGACGAAACGCGCGGTGACGTTGCCCGACCAGGTGGCGGGCTTCTCCGGTTCGCTCCAGACGATGCCGGTGGCCTCGACGACGCGCGGTTCGTGGGCCAGAACATCGGCGAACCAGCGGGCATCGCTGCCCTGCTGCTGCAGCGTGTGCAATTCGAAAAAGATCGTGGCACAAAACAGCCAGCAGGTCAGCGTGCCCGGCCGCCAGAGGATGGCGAACAGTCCGAGGGTCGCCACACCGAAAGCCCAAGGCCATGGCAACGCCCAGCGATCGGCAGCGAAGATGCCGAGCATCGCCGCGACGGCGAGGCCGGCAAGCGGTTGCCGCGGTTGCGGTGCCCAGAACTTCATATCAGAGCGTGTCATGCGCTGGAGTTTTGCGGGAGAACAAACGCCGACGGCGTTTCATCATCCAGCCCAAGGTTAGCTCGTACCCCGCAAGTTTGCGGCTTCACGGCTGGGAGGAACTCACGCCGTGCGCCGACCTCCTTTACTTTATCTTTGGCACACAGTGTGGTGCGGGCGGGATTGACTTTTCCAATTGGTATTGCGGAATGTCGAGCATGGCCAAGTGGAACCTCGGACTATCATCGCGCGCTCACAAGCAAGCAGACGACGAGGTGCGGAAGAATCTGCCGCAGGGCGTGAAGCTCGTGCGGACGCTGCGAGGACACACGGGCTTTATCGGGCGCATTGCGTGGTCGCCGGACGGCCGACTGCTGGCTTCACCGTCGCAGGACAACACGATTCGGCTGTGGGATGCCGCGACTGGTGAGTGTCTGCGCACGCTGAATGGGCACGCGGATGCGGTTTATAGCGTCGCCTTTGATCCGACGAATGACACCTTAATTAGCGGGTCGAAGGATTGCACTGCAAAGCTGTGGCAGGTAGCTAGCGGACGGTTGCTCCACACCTTCAAAGGCCATCCTAAGACGGTCTTCACCGTGGCTTTTGACCCTGCGGGGCTGCGTATTGCCAGCGGGAGCACTGATGGGATGATCAAGCTGTGGGAGGTAGTTAACGGGCAGTTGCTCCACACACTCGAAGGCGATGCTTCTAAAATTGTCCATAGCGTTGCGTTTGATTCGACGGGGCGGCATGTGGCCAGTGGGATTGAGGATGGTACGATCAAGCTCTGGGAGGCGGCTAGCGGGCGCTTGCTGCGCACACTCGAAGGCCATAAAGGGAACGTAGAGAGTGTCGACTTTGACCACGCTGGGGCTTTGGTTCTCAGTGGAAGTTTTGATCGGACTATAAAAGTTTGGGATTATAACAAAGGTGATCTCGTTCGAACTTTGGAAGGCCACACGGATGAAGTCACATGTGCTGCATTTTCACGCGATGATCGGCTGATTGCTTCGCGCAGTTGCAGAGCTGACGGCTCAGTTCGCCTATGGGCCGCCGAGGCTGGTAGTCACCTCGTTACAATTCGCGGATGGGCTACGGGATGTTGGCCGCCTAGTCTCGCGTTTCACCCCCACCGGCCTCTTCTCGCTACCGTCGGCTCCGACCCCGGCACGCCCGAAGGTGACAAAGATCGGGATCACGTCATCCATCTATACGAGCTGGACTTCGACTTTCTGCTCGGCCAGCCCGCCAAGCCCTCCGTTTCTTACACCAGCGCAAAGGTCGTGCTGGTGGGCGACTCGGGAGTGGGGAAGACTGGCTTGGGCTGGCGGCTGGCGCATGGCGAGTTCAAGGAACATGCGTCCACGCACGGCCAGCAGTTTTGGCTGCTGGAGCAACTCGGCAAGAAGCGTGCGGACAGAACGGAGTGCGAGGCGGTGCTCTGGGATCTGGCTGGGCAGCCGGACTACCGGCTCATCCACGCACTCTTTCTCGACGATGCGGACCTGGCGCTGGTGCTCTTCGATCCGACGCGCAACGACGATCCGCTAGCGGGCGTCGAGTTCTGGCTGAAGCAACTGAAGGTGGGCCACGCAGCGGGTGGCGGGCCGCCGACCGTGTTGATTGCGGCCCGCAGCGACCGGGGCACTCCCCGATTAACGCAAGAGGAGCTGGATGCCTTTTGCCGTCAGCGCGGGATCACAGCCTACCAGCCCACCAGCGCCATGCGCGGTGAGGGCATCGACGCTCTCGTGGAGCGGATGAAGGGCCTGATTCCTTGGGACGCCAAGCCCGCCACGGTGACCACCGAAACCTTTAAACGCATCAAGGATTACGTGCTCGGGCTGAAGGAGGCGGTGGACCACGAAAAGCTCATTCTGACGCCGGAGGAGCTCCGCGAGCGGCTGCAAGCGACGGATAGTGCGTGGGAGTTCACCGACGCCGAGATGCTCACTGCCGTGGGCCATCTCGCGAACCACGGTTACGTCACGCGCCTGAAGACTTCGCAGGGCGAGCCGCGCCTGCTGCTCGCGCCGGAGCTGCTCAACAACCTCGCCGCGTCCTTCGTGCTGGAAGCGCGGCGGGAAGAGAAGGGCCTCGGCTCGCTGAAGGAGCAGAAGCTGCTCGCCGGAGGATACCCCTTTCCCGAGCTGGCAGGAGTGACCGAGGCCGAGCGGGTGATCCTGCTCGATTCGGCGGCAGTGCTGTTCCTCGAGCACAACGTCTGCTTTCGCGAGACCGATCTACTCGGCGCCACCTATCTCGTCTTCCCGGAGCTCATCAATCTCAAGCGGCCCCTCGACGAGGACGGCCCGCCGGTGGAAGACGGCGTGGCCTACACCGCCAGCGGTGCGGTGGAAAATGTCTATGCCTCGCTGGTGGTGCTGATGGGTTACACGCAGACTTTCACCCGAACCAACCAGTGGCGAAACCACGCCCGCTACGAGGTGGGCCGCGGACAGGTGTGCGGCTTCCGCCTGGAAGCGGAGCGCGCGGGCGAGCTGGAATTCGTGCTCTACTTTGGCACCGACACGCCGGTGCCAGTGCGGATGCTCTTCCAGAGCCTGTTCGAAAATTTCCTCGCCCGCCGCAACCTGACAGTGCGGCGCTTTGAACCGGTGGCGTGCAAGAATGGGCATCCCCTCAATCGCGCCGTCGTCCGTCAGCGCTCGATGGTCGGTGCGGATTTCGCCTTTTGCAGCGAGTGCGGCGAAAAGACCGCGCTGCCGAAGGCAGACCAGCCGATCCAATTGACCAAGCAGCAGGCCGCCGAGGTGGAAGCAGACCGTCGCGCGGCGGATGAGCGTTCCCGTTTCGAGCAGGTGCTCTTCCGCCTGAAGACGTATGTGACCGAGCGGAAGCTCGCCGTCCCGGAATGCTTCATCAGCTACGCGTGGGGCAACACCGATCACGAGCTCTGGGTCGAGCGCCGCTTGGCGACAGACATGCTGAAGGCGGGGGTCCGCGTAGTGCTGGATCGCTGGGAAAATGCGCGTATCGGGGCAAACGTGCCGAGGTTTGTGGAGCGAGCCGGGGAGTGTGACCGGGTGATCGTGGTCGGCACGCATTCGTATCGCACGAAGTACGACAACGAGGAACCGATGCGGGGCTTTGTCCTTGCCGCGGAAGGCGACTTGATCGGCGAACGGATGATCGGATCGGAAGCGAAGAAAGAGACGGTGCTTCCCGTGCTGCTGGAGGGAACGAAGGAGACCGCGTTTCCGCGACTGCTACATCCCCGGGTGTATGCGGATTTTCGGAAGGCCGAGGCTTATGCGCCGACCATGCTGGATTTGTTACTGACCCTCTTTGCGATTACGCCGCAGGAGCCGGTGGCGATTGAATTACGAAAGTCGTTGGGCGGGGCGGAGTAGGTGGGGTGGCAGTTCAACCCTTTCAGGGTTGGGCCGTTATTTTTTGATTACCCAGGGTAGTCGCGAGGACGCAACAACCCTGGGCTGATAGATTGAACACAGTTGGCGTTCCCTTCGCGGCGGGACTACCTGGCTCCGTTACCTGGCTCCTGACGCTTTTCTTCCCCCTACTGCCCGGCGAATTTGCCGGTCTTGTATTCGGGGTAGCGGCTCTTGAGCTTGTTGAGGGTCTTCTCGGCTTCGGCCGTCTTGCCCGCGGCGCGCCAGGCGGCGACCGCCTTTTCCAGGGCTTCCGGCGTGATCTCGGGATCGTCGAGGATGACGGCGACGCTCTCGAAAACCTTGGCGGCTTCCTCGAAATTTTTGCGCGACATCTGGATGTCGCCGGCGACGATGCGGGCGCGGCCGCTCCACTCGCCCTCGGGTTGGAGCGTGAGAGCTTCGTCCACGGTTTTCTGGGCGAGATCCTGCGCGCCGAGGCCGATCTGCGCCTTGGCGAGGAGGAGCAGCCCTTTGCAACGGGGCACGGGCAGTTTCGTCGCCTTGAGATAAGCCTGGAGCGAGTCGGCGGCCGGCTGGAACTTTTGGATTGCGAGCTGGCTCTGGGCGAGGAGCAGAAAATCCTCCGGCATGGCTTCGTCGCGCGGGGTGAGCAGGAGGAGATATTTCTCCGCGCTCTCGTGCGAGCCGCCGTCGTGGAAGCTCTTGCCGAGCCAGCGCAGGATCTCCGGCGGCACCTTGGTCTTGCCTTCCTTCGAGTAGCGATCGACTTCGCGCGCGGTGGCGGTCTTGTCCTCGAGATAGTAGTCGGAGAGCAGGATGCGGATGCTGGATTTTTCGCCGAACTGCTCCTTGTCGAGCTGGCGCGCGTCCTCGAGAGGCGCCACGGCGTCCTTGTAACTCTTGGCCTCGAAGGCCGCCCAGCCGATCCAGTAATTGGCCTGGGCGCGGGCGGCGGTCTCGGGGAATTCCTTCACCAGTTGCCGGAAGCTCGCGGCCATGCCGGAGTTATTACCCTGCTGGCCCTGGATGAGCGCCTGCTGCTGGAAGGCGAGCTCGCGTTGCGGCGCCTTGGGGAAGCCCTTGATGATGGTGTCGTAATCCTTGAGCGCGCCGGTGAGATTTTTCAGCGACTGATAGGCGAGGCCGCGCTGGAGCAGCGCAAACGGCAGGAGCTTGTGCGTGGGGTAGCCATTGATGAAGGACGTGAACGTCTTGATCGCCTGCTCGATGTTCTTCGTCTGGAGCTGGCACCAGCCGAGGCGGAAGAGGGCCTCGGCCTTGCGATTGCCGGTGAGCTGCCGGGAAAGCTCGAGCGTGGAATAGATCGGCATCGCGTTCTCGAAGTCTTCCTTCTTGAAGAGGACCTCGGCCTTCATGAGCAAGGCTTCGTCGCGCTTCTGCGCCTCGGGATTGGCCGCGAGATATTTGTCGATCTCGCCGATGAGCGCTTCGTCGCTGGCGGCGTACATCGTGCGCAGGCGTTCGTATTGCGCTTCCTTGTCGTAGACGGAGCCGGGGAATTCCTTGGTAACCTGGTCGTAGAGGTTGAGCGCGTCGGGAACCTTGTTCGTCTGCCGCAGGGCATTGGCGGCGAGCAGGAGCAGCTCGGGCTTCACTTCGGCCGAGACGTCCTTGCCCATCTTTTCGTAGGCGCCGAGCACCTGGGGGAATTTGCCGCTGTCCGAGAGGATGCGCACCTGGCCGAGCTGCGCGAGTTCCTTCCAGTAGCCTTTGCCGGGCAGGGCCAGCGCCGCCTTGAATTCCGCGTCGGCCTGGGCGGTCAACGGCGGATCGAGATCGAGCGACCAGAGGCCGGCGCGCACGGTGGCCTCGAGTTTCAGGTCGGGATTTTCCGTCTGCTTGGCGAGGGCCTGGATCTGCTTGATCGCCTCGGCAGTGCGAGCGCTGTCCTTGAGCAACAGGGCCAGCGAAAGGCGGCTGGCGTCGTAGAACGGGTTGTCCTTCGGTTGAGAGACGAGGTCTTCGTAGGCGACGCGGGCCTCGAGCTTTTGCCCGAGTGCCTCGAGGCAGCGGCCGGTGAAAAACTTCGCGGCATTGGCGACCGCCGGTTCCTTGAGCCGCACGGAGGCCTTGCGATAGAGCGTAAGAGCGTCGCGAAACTGCTTTTCCTGGTAGTAGAGATCGGCGAGGCGGTAGGAGGCGGGTCCGACGAAATCACCGGTGCCGTACTGGCCGAGAAGCGTTTCGTAGGCATTCTTCGCAGAGTTGTTGTTGCCGATATGGCGGTAGCATTCGCCGAGGCGGAAGTAGGCCGTGGCGCGGTCCGGGGCATTGGCGTACTGGCCGAGGTAGCGCTCGTACTCGGGCGCGGCCATGTCGTACTGCTTCTTCGCGTAATAGGTGTCGGCGACCTGGAGCTGCAAGACGTCGGGCGTGCCCTTTTCTTGCGGGGCGATCTTGATATCGCCCGGCTCGGAAGGCTCGGGGGGCGCCATCGGCTTGGGCGGCGCGACCGTATTCGGAGCGGGAGAAGCGCCGGGCTTCTCCACGGGGATGGCTCGGGGAATGGGCTTTTCCACCGGGATGGCGCGCGGGATCGGCTTGTCGTCCGACTGCCGGAAGGGCTTGCGCACGTCCGGCGTATCCTGCTGGGCGACGAGCGACAGCGGCGCGAGGCCGAGCGCGACCAAAATCAAACCCCCGAGCGGACGGCGTTTCATTCCGCTTTCGAGGTGGCGAAGGCGACGTTCCAGATGTTCGCCTCGCGGCAGGTATCGAGGACCGCGGCGATGAAGCGGAAGGGCACGCGCTCATCTCCGCGCACGATGATGGCGTAATCGGGGAACAGGCGGGAGAGTTCCTTGAGCTTCACCGACAGGTCAGGCAGCGCCATGGTCTTGCGGTTCCAGACGACCGTGCCATCCGCTCGCACGTTGAGCACCGTTTGATTGACGACCGGCATCGACTCCTTGGCGTTTTCCGCGGAGGGCACTTTCACATCGAGTTCGTTTTCCTTGCGGGCGAAGCTCCAGGTGACGATGAAAAAGCAGAGCAGGACGAGGAGCACGTCGACCATCGGCGCAATCTGAAAACCGAGAACATTGGGCTCGGCGCGTCTGCGGATTTTCATGGGGGCTTTTTAGAATTCCTCGTCCACCGCGACCCGGGATTGTTCGCGCTTCTTGTTAAAGTTGAGCGCGATCAAGCCGAGAATGTGCGCCGAGGCGATTTCGAGATCGGAGATGAGACTCTGCACGCGATTGCGGAAGAGTGAGTAGAAGAACATCGAGGTGATCCCGAGAATCAAACCGGAGGCGGTGGCGATCAAAGCCTGGGAGATGCCGCCCGCGAGCAGCATGTCTCTGGATTGGGTGGCTTCCTTGTGCGCCAGGTCGTTAAAGGAAGTGATGATGCCGAGCACGGTTCCGAGCAGCCCAACCATGGGGGAGAGCATTCCGATATCGGCCAGATACACCGTCCTGTGCTGGAGCGAGGCGGCCTGGCTGGCGGCCTCGGTCTCGGCAATTTCCTTGACGACTTCGTACGAGGCGGTGGGATTCTTGGTGGCGAAATCCAGGGTGCGCTGGACGACGCGGGCGACGGCTTCACTATGCCGGCTGGAGATGGCGAGCAGACCGAGGTAGTCGCGCTTTTTCAAGAGGACATCGGCCGTGTTCATGTAGTGCGGCGTGAGAATGGCGCCGCGCCGCAAGGTAAAAAGGTAGGTGAGCACGAGCATCACGGTGACGACGGACAGAAAGCCGATCACGACCATCACCCATCCGCCATCTTGAATGAGCCTCCAGAGTGTCATGGGATTGACGCCGCCGGTGGCGGGCGCCGCGCCGAAACCGCTGCTGGCGGAACGCGCGGGAATGGTCGTCGTATCGCCCGAAGATCCCCCGGTCGCGGGCGCGGCCGGCTTCTCCTTGGCTCCGCGATCGTTGATCGCGGTGACGGCGGTGTCTTTGCCGGGGGCTGCCGCCTGGGCCAGAAGGACGTCATTTCCTCCAGTAGGGGGGGTGGCGTCCTGGCCGAAAAGGGTTGCCGCGCCGAACATCAGGGCCAGGAAAAATGCAGTGAAGTTCATGAAATTAGTTTCGCATTCTAGCGGGTGGTCAAAAGGATGCAACCTTCCGGCAGCAACCTTTGTATACTTAGGATACGTTTCCCTTGATGCCTCCTCCGCCCCAAAAGCCCGATTTCAAGGCCAAGCTGCACGATGTGCCGCACAAGCCGGGCGTGTATATCATGCGCGATCGCTTCCACCGGGTGATCTACGTGGGCAAGGCGCGCAACCTCCGCAAGCGGGTGAGCCAGTATTTCACACCCAGCCGGACGATGCGGGCCGATCTGAAGACCCGGGCGCTGCTCGAGGCGATCTGGGATTTCGAATGGCATCTCGCGGGCAGTGAACCGGAGGCGCTGCTGCTCGAGGGTCGACTGATCAAGGAATTCCGGCCCCGCTACAACATCAGCTTCCGCGACGACAAGCGGTTCCTGCTGGTGAAGGCGGATCTGAAGGAGGAATGGCCGCGGTTCCGGCTGACGCGGATGAAGAACGACGAGACGGCGAAGTATTTCGGGCCGTTTGCCCATGCCGGGGCGTTGCGGCAGACGCTGGCTTTCATGCGGAAGAAGTTCGGGGTGCTGACTTTTGGCCGGGGCAACCCGAGCGAGCGCGAGTTGAAATCGTCGACCTACCAGGTGCCGATGAAGCTCGCCGACATCACCGTCGAGCAGTACCGGGAGCGCGTGGATCGGGCGTGCGAATTCCTGGCGGGGCAATCGAAGGAATTGCTCCAGGCGCTGGAGGATGAGATGAAGAAGGCGGCGGGGGCACTGGATTTCGAGCGTGCGGCGGAGCTGCGCAACATGCTCGACGACCTGCGCAAGACGACGAAGCCGATGGCGCGCTACACGCGTGATCAGCGGCATCGGCTGGGTGTCACGAGTAGCATCGATCCGATTGCCGATGTCGCGGCGCTCGGGGAGGCGCTCGGCCTGGGCGCGCCGCCACGCCGCATGGAGTGCTTCGATATTTCCAACATCAGCACCACGCACATCGTGGCCAGCATGGTGTGCTTCCTCGATGGCCGGCCGGCGAACCATCTCTACCGGCGCTTCCGCATCAAGACGGTGGAAGGGCAGGATGACTTTGCCAGCATGGCGGAGGTGGTGCGGCGGCGCTATACGCGGGTGCTGCACGAGGCGGCGGTGGGCGTGTCGCGGGCGCCGGCGACCCAGGCGGAGAGCGAGGCGCACATCGACTATGCGCCGGAGTTTTCGCAGGAGAAGCTGCGCGATGCCGTGGCCCGTGTGGGCGACGAGCCGGAGACGCCCGGCGTGCCGCGTCTGCCGGACCTGATCATTGTCGATGGCGGCAAGGGCCAGCTCAGCGCGGCGTGCCGCGAGTTGCAGGCGGTCGGGTTGCACGAAGTGCCGATCATCGGCCTGGCGAAAGAGTTCGAGGAGATCTATCGGCCGGGCCGGCCGCAACCGCTGCTCCTGCCGCACGAGAGCGGCGCGCTCCGGCTGCTCCAGCGCATCCGCGACGAGGCGCACCGCTTTGCGAATGGCTACCATCAGATTCTGATGAAGCGCCGCATCGCCGAGAGCATCCTCGACGAGTGCCCGGGCGTCTCGCAGAACCGCAAGCAACTGCTCCTGCAAAAGTTTGGCAGCGTGACGCGCTTGCGGCGGGCGACGGTTGACCAGATCGCCGCCACCGAGGGCATCGGGCGCAAGCTGGCGGAGCAGGTGGTGCAGTTTTTGGCCGAGCGGGCGTGAAGCACTACCCTCGGAAATTATTTCGCATTAAATTACCACGGTGCTGGGGGAGGGACAGCGCCGACCGTCGACGGCCCTACTTCTTGTCCTTCAGCTTCAGCCACTTAGCGAGGTGCTGGCAAAGGGCGAGCTTGTCGACGAAGTGTTGCGGTTTGGCTTGCGGTTCGAGGAAACCGAAGCCGCCGCCATAAGCCGCGCCATTCATCACGCAGCCGTCGGTGCGGCTTTCCGCGAGTTGCCGGATGGCCATGGCCAGCACGTCCGCGCGGCTGCCCACGAGTTCGTATTTCCAGCCGACGATCCGGCTCTGGGGAAAAAGATCGCGCAGGCCGTGGATGAGCTTGGAGTAGGGATCGAGCGTCAGGGTCAGCTCGCCGGCGCGGCTGGAAAACTTCGTCGCCGCGACCTCCGTGCCGGTGCTGTTGTGCACGCTCTTCACCCGGTAGTCGCAGAGCGCCGCGGCGTGAAAGACCGCGTCGATTGTCTCGCGTTGCGGCAGCTCCTCGAGCTCGGATTGCAGGTGTTGATTGGTGGCAAACGGCACGACCCGCGCGCCGACCACGCGCGCCTGGCAGGTGGCGCCGACGCCGCGATAGCACACCACTTCGCAACCCGCTTTCACGAGGTGGTTCGCGAGCAGCATGCCCAGCTCCCCGGTGGAAAAATTGGTGATCCGGCGAACCTCGTCGATCGGTTCGTAACTGGGCCCACACGTAACAACTACTCGCATATTCTTCTCCTTAAATTCATCGGCTGTCGCCCTAGGCTTGCGCTGCGGTCGCCTGTCCGCAACCTTTTCCTTCATGGATCGCTCCGCCGCCATCACGCAAATCCGCGCCGCCTGCCAGCAAATCGCCAGCGGGGTGACCAGTATTCACCCGCTGCTCCCCGCGCTGGCCGATGAGCCGACCAAGGCCGAGATCGTGAAAGCGCTCTTCGAGCTGACGAAGAATGTGGAGGTGGTGAAAAAGCAGGTGATGCGGCTGGAGAAACGCGACGACAGCACGCTGACCTGACGGCAGAGACGAGCGCGCTATTTCGGCACCGTCTCCGCCCACGGCTCGAAAACCGGGAGACGCGTGCCGGGGGTGCGCCAGCCGAGCAGGTAGCGAAAGACGGGTTTCGTGTGGCGCTGGATGGGCCAGGAAAATGAGCCGTTCGGGCGCGGCTGCAAGGCCGCGACCTGCGGGGCAATCGGATCCTCATCTTCGGTGTAGCACACCATTCTGCCCGGCGGCAGCCCCGCGAAAATCGGCTGCACGACGATGTTGCCCCGCTCGATCCGCACGGTCGCGGCGAGACGGGGGAGCGTCGCGACGAAGTCCTTTTCCTGCTGGAGCGCGGTCGAGCAGGCCACATCGTAGGCGGCGGCGACACGGTCCAGGCTGAGACCGGCGACCTGCATGGTATCGCGCCACAAGGCGGCGCCGTGGA
>NZ_JBDUCX010000055.1:0-31552 GCF_040003245.1 Chthoniobacter sp. | reverse complement strand
ACGAAGGCGGCGCAACCACCCTGGTCAGGGATGGAGTCGAGGGATTTATCGTTCCGGGGCGTGATACTCTGCAAATCGCCGAGGCGATGCTCAAAGTGGCCAATGACCCCGGATTGAATGAGCGAATGGGGAAAGCGGCCCATGAAGCCGGTTCCCGGCAGAATACCTGGCAGGACTACGGCGACCGTTTGCTCGCGGAATTTCGGCGACGGCTCAATATCGATTCGTGATGCGCTCGCCATTCAGCCAGGCTTCCGCCCAAAAAATTCGCGAGCTGCCGCAGGAGTTTCTGCTCGCCGAACTCGGCCGCTATTTTCACGCCGCAGCCCCTCCCGAGATCGTGGAGCACAGTTATTCGCTGTTGCGCTGCGAGGAAACCGGCCTGGAGTTCTGCGACCCCCCCACCCCCGGCAACAAGGCATTCTATGAATGGGTCAGCAGCTTCGCCTCCTATTATCCCGGTTTCCGGTGGGAGTACGGGGAAGTCGCGCGCCTCCTGCAGAGCGAGCCTGGCTCTCGCGCAGGCAAGATCCTCGACGTCGGTTGCGGCAAGGGGGATTTTCTCCGGCACCTGGATTTCGTGCCGAGGGAAAACAAGTACGCCTTGGATCTCAACGAGCCCGCCATCGAAAGCTGCCGCGCACAGGGCTTCAACGCCTTTTGCGGCACGGTGGACACCGCGATCGAGGCGGGATTCCTGACCGGCGGCGAATTTCCAACCGTGACCTCGTTCCATTGCCTGGAACACGTCGGCACCCCCGTGGAATTTGTCCGCGAACTGCTCCGCGCGACCGCCACGGGCGGCCGGGTTTTCCTCAGCACGCCTTATTCACCGATGTCGTTCGAGAGCGATTGGTTCGACATCATGAATCACCCTCCGCACCACATGACGCGCTGGAATCTGGCCTCCTACCAACGGCTGGCGGAAATCCTCGGGGTGAAGATGCGCCATTTCGCTCCGCGCAACTGGCCGTTGAAGCAAGCGTTGCTGAGCTTCCGCCTGCAGAAGTACGGACCGAACACGGCGGCTCCGAGGGCAGTTTTTCTAAAGGATGCGATCGGCGCCGTGGGACAAATCCTGGCGCTCTGGAAAAAGATGCGCGCGCGACAGCACGAAAATCATGGCAGTGATCTGATCCTGGTCGAGTTTAGCATACCGTGAACCGCTTCAAGGTCGCGATATTGACTACCGACAAGCGGGAATCCGACCGGGATTACGCGAATCCAGTGCCGTGCTTCGGCACGGCTCCGGAGGCTTTGTTGCAGGGCTTTGCACAATGGCCGGACGCGGAAATCCATGTGGTCTCCTGCGCGCAACAACCATTGGCAGCACCCGAAAAAATCGCGCCCAATATCTTTTTCCACAGCCTGTTGGTGCCAAAACTCGGCTGGCTCCGGACGGGTTACCAGGGCTGCGTGCGCGCCGCGCGCCGCAAGCTCCGCGAGATCCAGCCGGACATCGTCCACGGCCAGGGGACGGAGAGGGACTGCGCGTTGAGCGCCGTACTTTCCGGTTTCCAAAACGTCTTAACCGTCCATGGGAATATGCGCTTGATCGCCCGGGTCAACCGGGCCAGGCCGTTTTCCTTCAACTGGCTGGCGGCGCGCCTGGAGTCTTTCACTTTGCCTCGTGCGGATGGAATCGTCTGCATTACCCGCTACACGGAGGCAGCCGTCCGCCATGAAGCAAGACGCACCTGGGTGGTGCCCAATGCGGTCGACCCATCCTTTTTTGAGGTGGCATCGCAGCCCGATGAAGTGCCGGTCATTCTCTGCGTGGGGTATATATCTCCGCGGAAAAATCAGAACGACTTCATCCGCGCGCTGGATGGTGCGGCAGGTGGGCGGCGTTTCCGAATCGTCTTTCTCGGCCATGTTCCGGATGATCTCTACGGGAGTGAGTTTCGGGCCTTGCTCGCTACCCGGCCTTGGTGTGAAGCCGCCGGATTTGCCGATCGCGGTGCCTTGAAGACCTGGCTGGCACGCGCCACCGCGCTCGCCCTGCCCTCCCTTGAGGACAACTGCCCGATGGCCGTGCTCGAGGCGATGGCGGCCAACGTGCCGGTGATGGCGGCGAATGTCGGCGGTGTGCCGGACCTCGTCGCGGATGGTGTAACTGGCGTGCTGTGCGATCCCCTTAATGGTGGCAGCATGGTCCGCGCGTTCACCGCATTGCTCGACTCATCTGCTTTGCGCGACACCGTGGCCCGCAATGCCCGCCAACAAGCCGAGGTGCGCTTTCAGCCCAAAGCCGTGGCCGGGCGGCACCTGGAAATCTACCGCGAGGTCTTGAGCAAACGCGCGTAAAGATCGCGAAAATGCGTGCCGATCTCTGCCCAACTGGCCGGACGAGGCGGACAGGGCAGCCCGGGCGCGTCGTCGTAGAAAGCGCGCAAAAGCGGCGCCGTGACCGCCGCGTCCGCGATAGGGCAATAGCGGGCCGCCGAACCGAAGGTGGTGCGCGCCCACGGAAGATCGCTGAGCAGCAGGGGACAGCCGCCGGCGGCAGCCTCGAGCGCCGAGAGGCTCAGGCTTTCCATCGTGCTCAGGAGGACGAAACCGCGGGCCTCGGCGTAGATGCGGGCCAATTGCGCGCGGTCGGCGATGCTCCCTTCGTAGCGGATCAAATCCGGGTGCGCGACGGACAGCCGCCGGAATTCCTGGGCATACGCATCGTCCTCCGCATAAGGCCGTCCCAAGACCCAAAGCGGCGTGCCGGCCAGCACGGCTGCGGCAGCGAGTTCGACGACGCGTTTGCGCGGCGCGATGGTAGCCGTGCAGACCAGCCAGCGGCCGCGCTCGGAGACAGCCGGGCACTCTAAAAAGACCTTCTCGACGCCGTTCGGTATCACATGAACCCGTTCTGGCGGCGCGCCGAATACCTCGCTCATGAGTTGCGCCTCCCACGGGGTGAGAGCCACGACCGCATCGGCCTTCGTATAGGAATCCCAACCCATGCGGTCGAAGAAAGAGCTGCGCCGCAGGACGCGGGTCGCCGCGGTTTGGAGCCGCCGGGCGAAAGCGCTCCGGGAGCCGAGCCCGGTCAGCAACTCGGCCATGACAACCTTCAAGCCACGTCCGTGGGCGAATTCGATATAGGCGGACGAGGGACGTCCAAAATAGTGAATGAGATCGCCCGACTGCGCGTCGTCCCACCAGCGCAGCCAATCGACCTCCACACCGAGGCCCAGCAAGGCTTCCCGGGTCTGTTCGATCTGCGTCTGAAACCCGCCGTGAGCCAGCAGGAAGGGATGCGAATGATCGAAGAGGATTTTCATCGGGGTGCCAACGGAACGCTGGTGGTATTGTCTGGCGGGATCGAGCAAAATTCGGTCTACGTCGACGACACCGGCCATGCGGTTTTCCATCATCACTCCCAGTTTCCGCAATGCAGAATGGCTGAAGCTTTGTATCGCTTCCGTGGCGGACCAGCAAGGCGTGGAGGTCGAGCATATCGTTCAGGATGCCGGTTCGGACGATGGCACGCAGGAGTGGCTGCCGAAGGATTCCCGCGTGCGCGCTTTCATCGAGAAGGATGAAGGGATGTACGATGCCATCAATCGGGGGCTGCGGCGCGCCTCGGGCGATATTCTCGCCTATCTCAATTGCGATGAACAGTACCTGCCGGGCGCGCTCGCGCGGGTGCGGGATTTCTTTGCGGCGCACCCGGAGATCGACGTACTTTTTGGAGACGCGATTCTTGTCGATCAGCACGGCGCGCCGCTCTCGTATCGGCGGATGGTGCTGCCGTTGCGCGCGCATGTGCGGATCGTCCACCTCAATACGCTGACCTGTGCCACTTTCTTTCGCCGATCAGTCATCGAGCGCGGCCACTTCTTCGATTTGCAGTGGAAGGTCATCGGCGATGGGGCCTGGACGGATGACTTGCTGCGCGCGCGGGTGTCGATGGCCACTCTTCCGGAGCCACTGGCGGCTTTCGCATTTACCGGGGCAAACCTGGGCGCCTCCGCGCGCGGAGCCGAAGAGATGAAAGTGTTACGCGGAGCCGCTTGGAAATCAGCCCTGGCGCCCCTGCTATCCCTGCATCACCGCTGGCGAAAGTGGAAAGCGGGCGCCTACGCCCCGCACGCGGTGCTGTACGCGCTCTACACGAAGGAAAGCCCCGGGCAGCGGGTCGCCTTCTCGGAGTCCCGGCTGGGCTTCGACTGGCCTCATCAGCTCGCCACGGGAGCGACCGGCTCCTGATCCTGCACGGCTGCCTCGACGATGCGGAACGCGTCGCGCAGACCGCGGACATATTTTTCGAGCGTATAGCGGGCGAGAAAATGTTCGCGCAATCCGGCGCCGTCTTCGACCGCCGCGGCCACCAAAGCCGTCGCGACCTGCGCTGGGGATCGCTGGGCGACGAAACCCGCATAATCCGGCGGAAGAATCTCCGGGATAGCACGCCAGCGCGTGGTGACGATCGGCAGGCCATAAGCGATGGCCTCGATCAAACAAACCGGCTGGCCCTCGGCGGGGTAATAAGTGGGGAAGCAAAAGGCGTCGGACGAAGCCAGGAGCACAGCTTTGGCTTCGCCACTGACAAACCCGGCGTAGCGGATCGCGGTGGAATGGGCGGCAATGCTGGCCTGGAACTCCTGCTCCTCAGCCGCCTCCAGGAAGCCGCCGGCCACGGTCAACCGAAAGCGTAACGCCGAAGATTGGATTTGCAGGGCCTTGTTCGCGGCCAGCACCCCGTCTACGGCATCGAACAGGCCTTTATCCCGCGAGCAATGGGCCAGATAAAGAACGTCGAGAATTTCGGGGTCTCCACCCGCCGCGATCCGGTCGGCGTCCGCCAGCGGCTGGCCGGCCTGAAGGCGAAGACGGGCCGCCAGCCGGGCGCGCCGGCGCGGGAGGATCGCCGTTTCGAAATCCGGGCAGGGATCGGGAATGCCATTGGCCACGACCTCCGCGTACCGCGAACGAAACCAGAGTGCGTCGCGCATGCTCGGAATGGCGAGGGAGACGCCCACGGTGGAGCGACCGAGCAGTCGGTGGGTCACCCAGCGCTCGAACCAGTTGCCCTCCGAGTTCAGCCAGTCGCCCAGCCCGACTGCTTCCCAGTGGTGAATGAAGTCACGGAAGAACGGCCGGCAGAGCAGCATGACCACCCAGTCGCGATACAGCGCCGCGCGCTTGCCCGGCGCCGGGACGTAATAGAAGGCGCGCACGCCGTAACGAAAGCGGCACCAGATCGCCTCGAGGCAGTAGCGCAGCACGAGGAACATCTTTTCGAGGCGATAGGAACCGATGTCCTCGAAGTTGTCCGAATAGCGGCAGTTCACGTGGTAGCACTCGATATCGGTGGGCGGGGGCGATCCCGGTGCGGCCCGGCGCCGGTCGCCGCCGAGGCCGTCGAGCATGAGCTTGACCATGTAGCTCTGCCCATGGTGAGGCGGCGGCGTATGGGCGAAGACCAGGAGCTTCATGGGGGTGCGCATGGACTAGCCGATGGCAGCGACGCTGGGAAGCCGGCGGTGCGTAAATCTACGCTGCGGGCTACGAGCGATTGACGACGGAGCCGCGCCCGCTGGTCATCTCATCGTAGATCCAGCGATACGTTTTCTCCATGCCGTCGCGCAGGCGCGTGGCGGGCTGCCAGCCGAAGACTTCCTGGATGAGCGCATTGTCGGAATTGCGTCCGTTCACTCCCTTGGGCGCCACGAGGTTGTAATTGCGGGTCAGCTTCACGCCGGCGATTTCCTCGACGATGTCCACGAGTTGGTTGATGGAGACGAGTTCATTGCTGCCGATGTTGATCGGCTCAACGAAGTCGCTGTTCAGCAAGGTCTGCGTGCCGTGGAGGCAATCGTCGATATACATGAAGCTGCGGGTCTGGTCGCCGCTGCCCCAGATTTCGATCTCGTGTTTCCCGCTTTGCTTCGCGGCGATGACCTTGCGGCACACGGCAGCCGGCGCCTTTTCGCGACCGCCATCGTACGTGCCGTGCGGGCCGTAAACGTTGTGGTAGCGGGCGACGCGCGTCTGGACGCCGAAGTCCTCGCGAAAATGGCGGCACATGCGTTCGCTGAACAATTTCTCCCAGCCATAGCCGTCCTCGGGCATGGCGGGATAGGCATCGGCTTCCTTGAGCGCGGTGACGTTGGGGTCGCGCTGCTTGTCGGCATTGTAGACGCAAGCACTGGAGGAGAAGAAGAAGCGCGAGACGTGGTATTTCTTCGCGGCGAGCAGCAGGTGCGTATTGATCAGCACGCTGAGCATGCAGAGCGCCTTGTTCAGCTCGATGAACCCCATGCCGCCCATGTCGGCCGCGAGATTGTAAACGACGTCACAGCCTTCGACCGCCTTTTCGCAGTCGTCGAGGTGCTCGAGATTGAGTTGGAAGCTCTCGACGCCATCGAAACGCTGATACCATTCGGACAGCGGTTTCTTGTCGACCGCGCGGAGTTGGGTGTGGCCCTGGCGGCGGAGGTCAGCGATGAGGTGGCCGCCGATAAAGCCGCCAGCGCCGCAGACGAGGATTTTGCTCATACAAATAGGGAATGCAGGGGATAAGGGGCGTCACTCTCTACGGCGTGGGTCCACCTTCAAGCGGATATTTTCGCCACCCGAGCAACTGGCCCAAAATACGCCAGACGAAGAGCGGATTGTTCAACAGGTAGCGGGGCCCCAGGCGGCGCGGCTCGGAACACAAGCGGTAAAACCACTCCAGGCCGGAGCGCTGCATCCAGCGCGGGGCTTGCGAGACGCGGCCCGCGTGAAAGTCGAAGGCCGCGCCCACGCCGAACAGGAGAGTCGTGTCGAGCTTGGGCAAATACTCCGCCATGAAACGCTCCTGCTTCGGCGTGCTCAACCCGACCCAGATGATGTCCGGCCGGGCGTCGCGAACAGCCCGCTGAAGGTCCGCCCCTTCGTCCGCATTCAGAGGGCGAAACGGCGGACAAAACGTGCCGCAGATCGTCACGCCCGGAAACTGCGCTTCGAGCCGGGCCTTTAGCTCCTCGGCTACACCGGGCGCTCCGCCGTAGAAGAAATGCCGGTAGGTGGTGGATTGCGTCGCCCGGAATACTTCCAGCATGAGATCGGGCCCATAGACGCGATCGACCCAAGGACCGCATTCGCGACGCCCCAGCCAGACCAGCGGCATTCCGTCGGTGGTGTTGAGGAAGGCCGCGTTCAGTACGGCACGAAACTCAGGATCTTTTTGCGCCTCACTCACCCCGTGCACGCCCGTGACGCAAACGTAACCCTTGCGCTTTTCCCGCAGAGCCTCGAGGACGGCCTCAGTCGCGATGGGCAGGTTCATCGCGTGCAGGGCGACGCCGAGAACGTTGAAGCGCTCGATCCTCATCACGATGAACGGAGCGCGGCGGCACGCGCCCGGAAGGTCGGCCCCGATCTAGCCCCTGCGGGTTCGCCCAAAACCGCGCCGCGCCACAAAGCGCGGACCGCATCGCCGAACGCCCCCCACGACCAGATGCCGAAAAAGTGGCGCAACGTACCGGCGATGGTCCAGGCGATGCGATGCCCATGCGATAAACGAAAGCCGATATAGGCGTTATTTTGGACGAGCGCGCAGTGTTTCCAATACTCCGCCTCGCGCGAAACGCCGGTGCTTTCCGGAGGCGGCCGATGCTGCACCGTCACCGCGGGGACGAGGATGCCGCAGCCCTGCGCCGTGAGCCGCAGGCTGAATTCGAGATCCTCGCCACGCACCCAAAAATCGCCGCGATGAAGCCCGCAGCGCTCGATGGCACGACGAGAAACGAGCAGGCAGATCCCCTGAGCCCAGGCGAAGCGGTGCGGCTGGCCGCCGAATCGCTGGCGGAATTCCTCCGGGGTGAGACCGTTCGCATGCCGCATCCCACGCGGCAGGCCTGGCAGCCAACCGACCAAGCCGCGTTCATTGACGACCAGCGGGCAAGCCAGATCGGCCTCTTCCCGTTCCATCGCCTCCAGCAGGCGGGGCAAGACGTCCGGCACGAGGACGGCGTCGTCGTCGAGAATGAGCAGATGGGTAAAGTCGCCGGCCCCCGAGCGCAGCGCCTCCTCCTCGGCCATGCGCAGACCTCCGCCACAGCCCAGGTTGGCCCCGGGATTCACATACTGTGCGCCCGGGAAGGCGGCCTCGACGAGCGCTCGCCCCTCGTCACTGCCGTCGTTGTCCACCACGATCACCGTCGTGAGGCTGCTGCCCGAGAGCGCGAGGGAATGCAGCAACCGCCGAAGTTCCGCAGGACGGCGGTAGGTGGCAATGAGAGCAGCGACGGAAGCATTCATGTCAAAGCGACGCTCGTCGTCCGGCCGAACTCACGGGGCAACAGACCGCGCTCGAGCAAGCGATGGAGATAGTCGCGAATTTCCGGCCAGACACGTTCCGGGAGCAATTTCGTGAGGCAATAGGGCTCGGAAAACTTGCAGTAGTCGAAGCAGGGCCGCCACGGGCAAATGTCGCGGATGACCACGTGATGCTGATCGCCCCAAGGGCGAAACCAGTTGGGATCGGTGGGACCGAAGAGCGGGATGACGGGGCGATGGCAAGCGGCGGCAATGTGACCGGGGCCACTATCGTTGCACAGCAGGAGGTCCACCCGCCCGAGGATATCCACCAGCTCCGGGACGGCCAGGGGACGCACCACCAGGTCCGCCAGTGAGGTCAACGCATCACCGCACCCTTCCGGCCCCGGCACCAGGACGAGATCGAAATCGAAGTGCGCCCGGAGTTTCTCGACGATATAGACGAAATACTCCTCGGGCCAGCGGCGGACGGCGATCCGCGCGCCGGGATGCAGGCAGAGGATCGGCTTGCCGGAAAGTCCGGCAAACAGCTCGTCGACCGAAGCCGAACGGTATTGCGGGTGATCGAGGTGCGGCCCGACATCGGCCATGCCCGGCAGGCCCAGCACGCAGCCCAAGTCCCACCAATCCGCCACCTTGTGCTGGCTCGCGCTGCGCCGCACCAGCACGTGAGTGAGAAACGGGTCACTGCCCCGGGTGGGAAATCCGTAACGACTCCGGGCGCCGGCGAGCAGCATGAAAAGATGATCGCGCGGATCGTTTCGCACCGACACAGCGGCGTCGAAGTGTTCGGCGCGCAGACGGCCAAAGAGCGCGAACAAGTCCTGCCAGTTCCACCGCCACAGCGCGTACTTGCCGCGGTAGGCGGACCACGGCGCATCGAAGCTGATGAAACGGATCTGCGGAAAAGTCGGCTGGAGGAGCTGGCCCGCGTGATCCTTCCCCACGAGGGTGATGTCATAGCGTTCCTGCGCGGCGCGCAGGAACGGGGTGGCAAACGTCAGGTCGCCCAGACCCCAAAATTCGAGGACCAGAAGCCGGGGACGCGGCGAAGTGGGTTGGAGGTCGGGCGCGGGCAAGCGGGGCATGCTAAAGCTGCCGCCGGAAGGTGGCAAGGCGGCGACGGTCGCGCCCATTGAAAGCGGCGGCGGATTCTGTAGAGTCCCCTGCCCCATGTCCTCCGCAGCTACGTCTGTCCCCGACTCTCCTTCCGCCGGTGAAACGGCCGCCGGCGTTTTGGCATGGGTGCGCCGCGACCCGGTGGGGGCGTTGCTGCTCGCGCTGATTGCCGGCGTCCTGATCTATTTCTTCGGCTTTTACCGGGTATTCATGAATGGCGGGCAATCGACGGCAGAGTGGGCGTGGAGTGGCTGGAATGACGAAAACGACCAGGTCCACTGCCGCTTCCTGGTCCCAATCATCGCCGTGATTCTGTGGCTGCGACGCGGAGACCTGATGTCCGTGGTGAAAGCGCCCAGTGCGCGCGGACTGGCCTTCGTGTTCGGGGGAATCGTCCTTTTTGTCCTGGCGGTCCGCTGCCTGCAGCCCCGGATCGCGATCGTCGCCGTACCCCTCATCGTCTATGGGGCGGCGGAATTCCTGGGCGGCCGGCAATTCGCCCGCATCTTCATTTTCCCGTGCCTGCTAATGCTTTTCATGGTGCCGATCGGCGGCGTCATCCAGGGGACGGTCTCCCTGCAATTGCTGGCCTCGAAAGCCGTGGGCGTGCTCTGCGGGCTGCTGGGCATTCATGTGCAGATCATCGGCACGACGATCCATGTGGATGGTCATTCGTTCGAGGTCGCGGGCGGTTGCAGCGGGATTCGCTCGCTCATGGCCATGAGCATGCTGGCGGCGCTCTACGTCTATTTCACGCAGAAGGAAGCGTGGAAGCGGTGGGTGATCTTCGGCTGCTCCATTCTCTTTGCGCTGGTCGGCAATATCGCCCGGCTCTTTTCCGTGGTGCTCGTCGCCAAGTGGTGGAACCCGGAAATCGCCGGCGGCCCGTACCACGACCTCTCCGGGTTGATTGTTTTTTTTCCCTCGGCCGTGCTGGTGATGGTCGCCTTTGGCAACCTGCTGAATCGCGACTGGAGCGGCGCCGGCGCCCGGATCGCGAAGACGATCACTGCGCCGGAGGCGGAGCCGGGTCCCAAGACGGAAGCGGACGGCGAAGAGAGCGAACGCAAACCCGCCAGCCCCATTTCGTATGACTACTAGGCGGCTGGCCATTCTCCTCGCGGTGCTCCTGGCTGGCCTGGGCAGCATCTTTTTGCTGCCGCATCAGCTCGGATTTCAACCGGTCGGCATCGAACTGAAACTGCCAGACCACCTGAACGGGGGCTGGTACGGGAAAGACCTCCAAGTTTCCGAGAAAGAACGCAGCGTGCTCGGTGAAGACAAAGGCACGGAGTTTGCCCGGAAGGCATATCGCAACGGCGCCGGCTACGAGATCATCGCGTCCATCGTACTCTCGGGAGAGGACATGAGCAAAAGCATTCACCGGCCGGAACGATGCATGCCCGCGCAGGGCTACACGATCATCGACAAGAGCACCGTGCCCGTGGCCATGCCGGACCGGGGCATGATCCGCGTCACGCGGCTACAGAACGTCGGCAAGATGCCGCTGGCCGACGGAAATACGGCGGCGTTCTACAACCTGACTTACTATTGGTTTGTCGGCCACACCGATACCACCGGCTCCCACATCGTGCGCACCTGGCTGGACATGAAGGACCGGCTCGTGCACGGCTACAACCAGCGCTGGGCCTACGTCACCGTGTCCGCCCAAATGCCACCGGGCTCGGAGCAAGACCCGAAAGTGCAGCGCATCATCGACGACTGGATGAAGGACTTCATCCGGCAGCTCGTGCCGAAGATCCAGAAGGAGTCGGTGCAGATCGCGGCGGTGAACTAGAAGCGGCGAGTCATTCGCGCTCCTCCCGCGCGGAATCATTCCCAATCATTGCCATTCAATGGCATTAGCTCTCTTGGCGAAGCATGCACCCAGCGCCCGTGCCGGGAAAAATTTCCAACCTTGAGCCGCCTTGACTGGCCTTGACCAGGCTTGACCGGCCTAATTTTACTCTGGACCGGCCCGAGGCCAATCAAGGCCGTCGGATAGCCAGTCCAGCGGCAGATGCGGACGCCTTGTTGCATCTCAATTGCATCAAGCACTTCCCGATTTGTGTGTCAAAGAACCCCTCCCCTCGCCGCCGAAAAGCCCCCGCAGCCCCGCGCACATCTCTCCCATGACTTGTTCATTTGAGCACTGTTTACATTGAAAAGCAAGCGGAAAATAAAACGGAGACCGCCTTGCCGGGCAGCCAAAGCAAAAGGGCGCTCCCTTGCAGGAGCGCCCTTGAGCAAATGACTGTGCGGTGGTCGCTTAGAGCTTGGCGGCGATGACCTGCTCGAGCTTCACGATGTCCGCGGCGAATTTGCGAATGCCTTCGGCGGTCTTCTCCGTGGCCATGGCGTCTTCGTTGAGCAGGAAGCGGAAGGTCTTCTCGTCGAGGTGCAACTGCTTGAGCGGGAGCGCCTGGGCGGCAGCGGCGTCGAGCTTCTTGGGCAGCGGGTCGTGGCTGGCGGCGAGCTCGCCGAGCAGCGCGGGGCTGATGGTGAGCAAATCGCAGCCGGCGAGTTCCGTGATCTCGCCCTTGTTGCGGAAGCTCGCGCCCATGACCTCGGTCTTGTAGCCGAACTTCTTGTAGTAATTGAAAATCTCCGTCACGGACACGACGCCGGGGTCTTCGGTCGGCGCGTAGTCCTTCTTCGTCGAAGCCTTGAACCAGTCGAGGATGCGGCCGACGAAGGGCGAGATGAGCTGCACCTTCGCCTCGGCGCAAGCGATCGCCTGGGCGAGCGAGAAGAGGAGGGTGAGATTGCAGTGGATGCCTTCCTTGGCCAGCGCCTCGGCGGCCTTGATGCCTTCCCACGTGGAAGCGATCTTGATCAACACGCGGTCGCGGGAGATGCCGGCCTTCTCATAGAGAGCGATGAGCTGGCGGCCCTTGGCGATGCTGCCTTCGGTGTCGAAGGAAAGGCGCGCATCCGTCTCGGTGGAGACGCGACCGGGGACGATCTTGAGGATTTCGAGGCCGAAAGCGACGAGCAGATGGTCGATGATGTCCTCGATCTGCGCGGGGCCAGTGAGGCCGCTGCCTTTGCGGTCGGCGACGACCTTGTCGAGAATGTGGGCGTAAGCGGGCTTGGTCGCGGCCTGGAGAATGAGGCTCGGATTCGTCGTGGCGTCCTGCGGCTTGTAGTCGCGCATGGACTCGAAGTCGCCCGTATCGGCGACGACCTTGGTCAGTTTCTTCAGCGCGTCGAGTTGGCTCAGTTTCGTGCCGGTGGGTACTTCTGCGGTAGCGGTGCTCATGATTTCGTCTTTTTGAATGGTTTAGCCGACTAATCTAACGGGAGCCGGGGTTCTGGGCAAAAGGTAATTTTTGGCGATGTCCCGGCGGAACGAGCCACAAGACCCGGCATCCGTTATCTCCCGTTTTACGCTTGGCAGATTCGCTCTGGGCGGGCAAAAATCCAGACATGGTTTAAGCGGCTGCCCACTCGACCCAACCAAAATAGACGCCATGGGACTTTCCGTCTTTCTCAGCCATTCGCATCTCGATCATCAGCTCGCGCAGGCGCTGTGTACGTTCCTGAGCTTTGGGGCAGGCATCGAGATGAGAAAGATCCGTTGCACGTCGCACGCCGCCACGGGGCTGGCGAGTGGAGACCAGGTGGCAAAGCAACTCCGCAAGGACATCGCCCACACCGAATTTTTTCTGCCCCTCATCACGGCAAACAGCGCCGGAAGCGAGTTTATGGCTTTTGAGATCGGCGCCGCCTGGGCCCTGAAGAAGCGGATCGTCACCCTGGTCTACATGCCCGCGAAAGGAGGGGTGAAGCTGCCTTCTTTACTGGCCGAATTCCACTACCGGGATATTTCCAAGCAGGACCAACTGGTCGCCCTCGCCCAGGATATCGCCACGGAGATGTGGGTGCGGCGCGATCAACCCAACGCCGTGGAGATGCTGACGGCCACGACCTCTTTCCTTTCCCAAGTCACCCTCGGTGCAAGCCCCAGTTTGCCCTCGAAGGGGAGTAGTAAGGCCAAGAGCAGGAATCAAAAGCGCTGAGGGCTGGCCACTCGCGTTCCTGGCCCGAGGACGATGCGACAACAGCGCGTGATGCGCGGCAGGAATTCAGTCGCTACTGGGGTGAAGAAGCCGGGCGGCGAGTGAGCAAGTCGAACTCCGCGCCGGGGTTCAGGAAGAAGTAGCGGCGTCCATCCGGCCCGGGCGTGTAACCGTGATCGGTGACGACCACCCGGCTCGCGCCGATGACCCGCGCGCGGTTGCCCTGGACGATGAGGGCGGTGCCTTCGTCGATGCCGAAGCCGAGCAGTTCCGGGTGCGCGGCGATCACTGGCTGCATGTCTTCCTCGCGATGCCGCGCGATCACGTGCTGATCGATGGCGCAGTCGCGCAGCAGGGCAAAGCCTTCTTCGTGCCCTTGGGCCATCATGATCGTATTGCCCTCGGGCGCGCCGCGGACCAGGTAGCTGCCCTGGATGGTGGCGCCGGCCGAGCTGCCGCCGATGACGCCGCCCCGCGCGAGGACGCCGCGCAGTTCGGTGAGCGTGCGGGTGCCGAGATACGCGTCCGCCAGCCGCCACTGGCGTCCACCATCGAGCCACACGGCGCTGGCCTTGGTGAGGGGCTCGACAAAGGCGGCTGTGTCCGCGACGGCGCGGTCGCGGGTGTGGACGACCGTGACGTGCTTTGCTCCCGCCCGGGTGAGAAAGAAACCGGCGACGTAGCTCTCGCCCCAGTCTTCGCCCGGCTCCGCGGTCGGGATGACGACAAAATTCGCGTCCACTCCCCCGGCCAGCCGGATGAATTCATCGAGCGTTTCGCGCCCGAGCCTTCCGCCGCCGTGGATCAGCAGGGCGCCGTGGGGCGGTCCGATCTGCGGTTCAGCAAAGGCCATCGTGGCGGCCAGAAAAAAGGGCAGGATGAAACGCATTGGGAGGGCTTTTCTTGGGGAAGCGGATTTCCGCTGAGGATATTACCGGCCTACCACTCGCGCCACTCTTCGGTGAGGTCGTCGGAGCCGACCTTCACGCCGGCGTACTCGGCGGCCTGGTTGATGATCTCGCAGATCATCTCCTGTTGGTCGGTCTCGATGAGGCCGCCGTGGCATTTTTCGTTGATGGCGTTGAGCTTCATCACGGTTTTTTGCACCGTCGCGAGGATGCTCTCCGGATCGGCCGGCCGGCTGACGGTGGCCACGTAGGCCGCGATGACGGCCGTGCAGGCATCGATATCCTCGTTGGTGTAGCCGCACTCCTCGACCTCTTCCATGTAGCCCTCCATGACGTGGACGAGCTGGCTTTTGAGTTCGGTGAGTTCCGCGGTTTGTTCAGGAGTCATGTTTCGTTAAGTGCGTGGGGTAGATGAATGCCCGGCTCAGGTATAGAAAAACCGGCCGCCGCCAAAGGACCAGTTTTCCCAACGGGTTTCACTGTAGAGTTGTGGCGTTGCTGCGCTGATGTTGAGAGTGACGAGAGGCATGATGGCACTGAATGTCCGCAAGACTGATGCCGCGCAGGGAAGGGGCAGCATCGGGCCGGTTTATTACCCTAAATGCGAATACGGGCGATGTCCTCACCAGTATCTTCTTTTCTTTCGGGTCGCCGAGGAGCGGAACCGAGTCAGGACGGATCGAGGTTGCGGGAAAGCAGCCGCGCCATCGGTTTGGCGGCGAACAAGAAGAGGAGGCCGGCGGTGAGCCGCACACCGGCGGCCACGAGCCCGGGGGCGAACGGCGCGCGGACATAGTAGTAGGTATCGTGGGGGTAGTCGGTGCTGCCCATGGCCAGCTGTGAACCCTCGTAGTAACGCCGGTGAACCCCGGGCGGCAGACCCGCCATCAAGTCCCGATGGAGGAAAAAGAGGTTGCCGAGGCCGAAGAGCGCTTCGCAGAGGAACCAGAAGCCGAGGAGGCGCAGGAGGATGGTGGAGAGGATTTGGGGGCTCATCTGTTGGTCGCATCGCTCATTTGGCGGGGGCGGGTACCGCGAAGGTCACGATGCGCACGGTAAGGATGATGCGCGCCTTGTCTCGCGGGCCATCGCCGACAGCAATGATCAGTTCCTTGCCGTTCTGAACGGTGCCGCTAAAGAAGGTCTCGTGGGTGGCGAAACTGAGAGAGACGAGCGGCTGGGTGGCATTTTGAGGCAAGGGACGGCGCAGGACACTTTTGCCGGAAAGCGCGATCTGGCCGTCGTTCTGGATGACTGGCAGAAAGTCCACGGCGACCAAATTGACACGCTTTTCACCGTCGGGTGTCTCGGGGACCTCGATATCGGGAACAGATTCCACTTTGACGTGCTGCCCGGAATTCGTCACGACGTTCTGTGCCGCGTAAAGGAGGTCTGGCTTCCCGCCTTTGGCCAGTTCGCGAATCTCCGCATAGCGCGCGCCGTCGAATCCTTCGTAACGAATCGCAATCTGGACTTGCGGCGGCTCGGCAAAAGCCGTTGCGGCAAGGAGGAATGAGAAGGTGGCGAGCACGAGGGATTTCATGGAGTCAGACGCGAGAAACACGTGACGATCCCGATTCCGTAGCGGTTGGCTGCGGTTGATCCGACGCTTTGACATGGGGAATCAACCTCCTTTGCGGGGCCTATCGAGCGGCGGTCTTCTTGGGGGCTGGCGGGGCGGGAAACGCTTTCGCGGCAGGGAACTTTTTGCCGAGCACCGGCGGCTCAGCGTGGGCGGCCTGAAGCTCGTTCCGGTAGTAGACGCGGACGATGTAGCCGAAGTATGTGCGCTTTTCCGGACGGGCATCAGGCCGCTCGGGCGCGGGCTGGTTGAACTCGACTTCCAGGACTTCGGTGTCGCTCGCGCGCCAATCGGCCGGCGGGGTCTTCCAGCGGGAATTCATGTCGGCGGTGGTGGGCTGCAGTTTCCCGTTTACCAGATCGTAAAAGGCCACCTGGATCATGAGATTCGTGATATCGATCGGCTTTGCGCCGCGGTGTTGGATAGGCACTTCCAGCGCGAAATGGCGCTGGGCTTTTGCATCCTTGATCTTTTCGATCGCGACCGGTCCGAGATCGACCATGGTGGGCGCGGCGGACGGCGAAGATGTGACGGCCGAGAGTGCGAGTACTGCGACAATCAGGATTTTCATTGGGTGCGTGGGGTTTGGAACTTTCCGAATTCCGAGACGTCGTTGAAAGAACCTACCAGAAAGCCGACAGAATACCCACTCGTTTTTTTAAGGCCGAGGAGCGGGGTTTTCTTTCAGGCTGCGGCCAAAGCTGAAACCCGGGAATACAGTCTAAAAGGTAGAAAAGGAAACGCGAATGGATGTCGGGTATTGAAAAAGCTCCCCAGTGGAAACCGTTTCGTTACTGTCGGCGCCCATGCTTCGTCTCACCAGTCTGCTCGGGATCGTGGCATTCGTCGTTCTCGCGTGGCTGTTGTCGAACAATCGGCGGCTTTTTCCGTGGCGCACGGTGCTGTGGGGGCTGGCGCTGCAATTTTTCTTCGCGCTCTTCATTCTCAAGACGCCGGTCGGGCAGGAGATGTTCGCCGGGGCGCAGACGGCGTGCGATCAATTGAATCTCTACGCGAACAAGGGAGCGGCGATGGTCTTCGGGCCGCTGGCCGATGGCGCGGTGCTGACCAAGGCGTTCGGGCCGGGCAACGGTTACATCCTGGCGATCGGGGTGCCGGCGACGATCATCTTCATCTCATCGCTGTCCTCGCTGCTCTACCACTGGGGCGTGTTGCAGCGGGTGGTGGCGGGCATGGCGTGGGTGATGCAAAAAGCGATGCGCACCAGCGGCAGCGAGAGCCTCGCCGGGGCGGCCAATATCTTCCTCGGGCAGACGGAAGCTGCGTTGCTCATCAAGCCGTACCTCGCGAAGATGACGCAGAGCGAGGTGATGGCGCTGATGACGACCGGGATGTCGACGATCGCGACGGGCGTGATGGCGGTCTACGCCAGCATGCCGGGAGTGAGCGCGGGGCACATCGTGACGGCCTCGGTGCTCGGGGCGCCGGCGGGCTTGCTGGTGGCGAAGGTGATGTTTCCCGAGACGGAGAAAAGCGAGACGGGAGCACTGCATCACTTCGGGGTGAAGCGCACGGCGGTGAATAGCATCGACGCGCTGTGCACGGGGGCGAGCGAAGGCGTGATGCTCTCGATCGTGATCATCGGCATGCTCATCGCCTTCGTGGCGATGGTCGCGCTGCTCAATGGTCTGCTCACCTGGCCGCAACACGCCGCAGGCGTGCTGGAGCCGGTGACGCTCCAGCGTTTGCTCGGCTGGATCAATGCGCCCGTGGCCTGGCTGATGGGGGTGCCGGCGAAGGATTGCAGCGTGATCGGGCAGATGCTCGGCGAGCGGATCGTGCTCAACGAATTCGTGAGTTATCTCGATCTCTCGGGCTTCGTGCAGGGGCATCCCGGGCAGCTCGCGGAGCGCTCGATGACGCTGGCCAGTTATGCGCTGTGCGGCTTCGCGAATTTCGGGAGCATCGCGATCCAGATCGGCGGAATCGGCGCGCTGGCCCCGGATCGCCGGCACGACCTCGCGCGGCTGGGCTTGCGCTCGATGGTGGCGGGGCTCATCGCCTGTTATCTTTTCGCGTCGGTGGTCGGCGTGCTCATTGATTGATGAAGGACAATTTGCTGCACCAATTGGTCTTTTTGCTCGAGCCGATCGGCCTCGTCTGGCTGGGTCTGTTGATGCTGACCGGGTGGCTGCTCTTCCGCCGCCAATGGAAGCCGGCGCTCTTGGCGGGATTGATTGTGCTCTTCGTGACCATCATCGGCAGCACGGGGGTGTCGGGCAGTTTGTTGCGTTCGCTGGAGCAGCCGTACGCCGGGGTGAAGATCGACACGCTGCCGCCGGCCGAGGCGATCGTGCTGCTGGGCGGCGGCGCGGCGCCTTCGCGCTATGAGGCGGAAGGGGTGCACCTCACGGCCGCGGGTGATCGCCTCGCGATGGCCCACGCGCTCTATCGGCGGGGCAAGGCGCCGACGCTGCTGCTCGGCGGCAATGCCAACAAGCTCGACGGTGTGGTGAAGTTTGAAGGGGTGATCGTGCGCGATTTACTGGCGACGTGGGGCACACCACCGGACGCGATCATCCCGCTCGGCGCCAACGAAGACACGCACGACGAAGCGCTCAAGGTGCGGGCCATCGCCACCGAGCGCGGGTGGCATCGCGTGCTGCTGGTGACGTCGGCAAATCACATGCGGCGCGCGGCGGCGGTCTTTCGCGCTCAAGGGCTGGAGGTCATTCCCGCGCCGTGCAATTTCCTCACGACCGTGGCGACTGCGCCGCCACCGCCGGGGGTCTCCGTCCCGCGCTACGATGGTTTCATGAAGGTGGCGATCTGGCTGCACGAGAAGGTCGGCTGGTGGACGTATCGGCACCGGGGCTGGATCGCGGCGGACGGGGCCTAGTCGATTTACAGAACTTTTACACGATGGAGAGGGAGCGTTGACGCAAAGCTTCGGCGGGTGCGGCATGCTGTGCGCCATGAAGTACCTCCCTGTCACCATCCTGATCGGCGCGCTGGCCCTCGCCCTGCACGCCCAGACACCCGAACCGAAACCCGCCGGCGATCCTTTCGTGAAAAATGCCGGTGACGCTGCGAACGCGCCGAAGGCCGAGAATAGCTGGGCCCAGTGCGTCATCACCTTCGAAGCCTATGCGCTCGACCGGGACGAAGCTGCAGCGCTGCTCGCGGCGGAACGCGGCAGCGCGGGCCGCTATCGGCGCGTGCAGGAGATGGCGAAAAACGGCAAAGCGCGCCTGCAGATCCTCGAAGCGCTGACGACCAAAAGCGGCCAGCGCGCGGTCATCGAGTCCGTCGATGAGGTCCGCTATCCCACGGAATTTCCCACGCCGGAAACCGCCCGGGGCCCAGCCCTGCCGACAGCTTGGGAGGCCCGAAATGTCGGAGACACCTTTGAAATCGAGCCAGTGATCCTGCCGGACGGGCAAGCCACCGACATCAATTTTGTGCCGCAGCACGTCAACCTGGCCGGGTTTCGTGATGTCCCGGAAACGGGAAACTGGCTGGCGACTTCACAGCCCACATTCAACACGCAAAAGTTTCTTACCTCCATCACCGTCGACAACAACGCCCCGCACTTTGCGGGGACGATGACGCCGCAAAGCCCCAAAGGCATCGCCGAGGGTGGCGCGCCCTCGGAAATGTGGCTGAGCTTTGTGCATGTGAGTGTGCAGGGACCGCCGCCCGCGAAGGCCCGGCCGCAAGGCAAAGCACCCGCGAAGCCCGCGGACAACGGAGGACCCCTCGTGCAGTTGCAATACAATTGCTATTCGCTGGATCGCGGCCTGGCTCAGGAACTCCTCACCGGCTCGACCGCGATGACCACGCCGTGGGAAAAGATCCAGGCGCTGCTCGGCGAGAAAAAGGCCCGCCTCGAACACGTCTCAACGCTCGAAACCAAGCCGGGCCAGCGGGCCGTAGTCGAGGAAATCCAGGAAGTCCGCTACATGTCGGAGTACGCGCCGGAGCATCGGCTCGGTATCCGCGAGAACACCACCCGGACGGTGACCAATCAAGCTGGTGGGAAAAAGGCCGATGCCAAACCCGACGCGGCCTCCACCACGACCGAGACCATCGTTACGACCCGGACCGACCCGAATTCGGAATTGATCCCAGGGCAAGCCGCCGCCTTTGAAAACCGCAATGTGGGCGTCACCGTGGAAGTAGAACCGGTCCTCGATCCTGAAGGAACGATGGTGGACCTGAACAATGTGGTCCAAAGCGTGAAACTCGTCGGCAACCTGAAAGTCGCCGGAGTGGCCGCCCAATATCCCGCGCAGCCGCTTTTCCAATCCGCGAAGGTGACCACCAGTCTGAGCGTACCGCTCGATTTGCCGGTGCTGGTCAGCACGCTGAATCCACCGGGAGCCGACGGGGTGAACGATCGCGTGGACGAGGGCCGCACCTTTCTGCTCTTCGTCCGCGCCACGCTGAGTGAACCCTGACCGCGACTTGTGCGCCGCCCACTTCGCGCTCATGCTCTGCCTGTGACGTCCTCCCCGAGCCCCCGCGCCATCCTGCTGCTCTTGCTGGGCCTGGCCGCGGTTGTCCTGGCTGGCGGCCTGCGACTGGCCCGCACGGAGGAAAGCGTGCGGGTGGATCGCGACCGGGAGGCGTTGCGGCGCTTTTCCGGCGAGCTGCAGAGCGAACTGCAACGCCTCGAAGCGCTCTACGAAAACCATCTGGCGCGGGTCGCCCGGATTCCCCGGCCCAATGATGCTTTCGAGGCGCGCCGCGCTGCGGAGCGGATCGTCGGGGTGCGCCAATTTTCGCTGCTGCATCTCGATCTCAAGGATGGGGCGGATCTCCACGTGCTTGTCTCCGCCCCGGCGGGAGAGCGGACGGCGGTACCGGTGTTTGAGGCGGCGCGCAATCGTACGGCGGCCGTACCGGTGCTGGTCTCGCCGGAGCGGCTGTTCAACCGCGACGGGGAGTGGAGCGGCTGGATCGAAGAGCCCGGCAAGCCGTTGATGTTCTGGCAGCGGATTGATTCCAAGGAGGTCGTGGTGCTGCTCATCGATGAACGCGCGGTGGAGATGGCCGTCAGCCAATGGCTGAAGCAGTGGGGCGAGTCGCGGTTTTCGCCGGTCCGCGTGAACGGTGGGCCGGATCAATTACGCGCACGCAACGGCGAGTTCTTGCTCGTCGAGGGCTCGGCACAAACCGAGCGTCCCGATCTGCTGCTGCCCCTGCGCAGCCGCTTGGGGACATGGGACCTGGCTTCGTGGGACCGGCGCGAGACGCACGTGCACTACGATAACGCGACGTTGGCCACGAGCGGCGTGCTGGCCGTGTTCGTCGCTTCGCTAGCGGTGTTGATTTTCGGTCAGCAGCGGCGGGCGGCGGCGCTGGCGGCGCAACGGGTGTCTTTCGTGAACCGCGTTTCGCACGAGCTGCGCACGCCGCTGACGAACATTTTGCTGAACCTCGATCTCGCGACGGAAGCGCTGGAGGATGCACCGCGCGATGCCACGCGGCGGCTCGATCTCGTGCAGGAGGAAGCGCGACGGCTGGGGCGATTGATCGATAATGTACTGACGTTTTCGCGTCACGAGCAGGGGAAGCTGCGCGCGGAGGCGCGGGCGTGTGTGCCGACGAGTGTGATCGCGGCAGTTGTCGAGCAATTCGCGCCGTCGTTCGCGCGGCGGGCGTTGGAAGTGCATTGCACGGGCGATCTCTCGGCGCCCTGTCTGCTCGATGCGGATGCGTTGGCACAGGTCCTCGCGAACTTGCTTTCGAACGTGGAGAAATATGTGCCCGGTGGCGTGGTGGAGATTGCCGGGACGTTGGATGAGGGTGCGCTGACGGTGACGGTCTCAGATCAAGGGCCCGGCATCCCAGCGGAAGCAACCGAGCGGATCTTTCGTCCGTTTGAACGTCTCGACAGCCGCGTCAATGAAGGTGCGAGCGGCACGGGATTGGGCCTGGCGATTGCGCGCGACCTCGCGACGTCAATGGGTGGGACGCTGCGCCTGCGGCCCTCGACGCGCGGCGCTTGTTTTGAATTGCGCGTGCCCGCTCTGCCGGCGGCGCCGCTGAAATCCATCTCCGCCGCGTGAAGATCCTCCTGGCCGACGACGACCCCATCACGCTCGATGCGTTGCGCGCGTGCCTGGAACCGGAGGGATTTACCGCGCTGACGGCACGGGATGGCGGCGAAGCGCTCGCGCTGTGGGAGAAACATCGGCCCGATCTGCTCTGCCTAGATATCATGATGCCGCAGGTGGACGGCTACGAAGTCTGTCGCCGGGTACGCGCGGCAGATGCGCAGGTGCCGGTACTGTTTCTTTCCGCGAAGAGCGAGGAGATCGATGTGGTGGTCGGGTTGCAACTCGGGGCGGATGATTTCATTCGCAAGCCTTTCGGGAAGCATGAGTTGCTGGCGCGTATCCGTGCGGCGTTGCGCCGGGTGCATGCGCGCACGAATGGAGCACGGAGTTTTGTGATGCACGATCTGGTGGTCTATCCGCGGGAGCTGCGAGCGGAACGGACGGGTGTGACGATAGATCTTTCACCGCGGGAGGCGGCGATCCTCGAGCTGTTACACGAAAAGACGGGGCAGGTGGTGGATCGAGATACGCTGCTCAATCGTTGCTGGGGGATCGATTATTTTCCGGAGTCGCGGACGCTGGATCAGCACATCGCGAAATTGCGCAAGCGGATCGAAATCGATGCGGCGATTCCGACGATCATCGAGACGATACGGGGCGTGGGGTATCGGTTTCGGGCGGGGTAGCTAGCTACGCTTCGCGATCAGCGTGAGGCGGGGCCACCACCAGACCGTTTTGCCGTCTTCTTCCGCGAGGCGGAAGGCGGCGCGGGCGGCAGCGGGGGCATGGGCAATGAGGTCGCGGACAATGCGGCGGTTTTCGGGCGAAGTCGCGGCGGTGTCGAAATACCACTCGAGGTCGGGCTGTTTCAAGGTGCGCAGCTCGGCGCTTTGCACGCGCAGGCCGTGGGTTTCGCACAGACGCGTCCAGGCGCGCGGGGTGAGCAGGCGGTGGTGGCTGGGGTCGCGATGTTTCTCGATCTGGTGCAACCACTGCTCGGCTTCTTCCTCATCGTCGGGCACGCTGCCATCGATGAGCAGGAACCAGCCGCCGGGGCGCAAGACGCGGGCAGTCTCGCGGATGAAGGATTCGGGTGAGCTGAAATGGTGCGGGGCGATGCGCGAGGTCACGAGATCGAAGCTGGCGGCGGCGTAGGGAAATTCCTCCGCGGCGTGCTGGCGCATCTCCACGGTGAGGCCGCGCTCCTGGGCGGCTTCGCGCACGCGATCGAGCATCGGCGCGGCGAGATCGGTGCAGGTGACTTCATGGCCAAGACTGGCGAAATGCAGGCCGGTGTGTCCCGCGCCGGTGGCGACGTCGAGCACTCGCGCCGGTTGCGGAAGCGTGATTTTTTCGAGCGCAGCGGTGACATCGGAAACATCCGCGAGGATGTGCGAGCGCCCGTAGTTACGGCTCTGGCGGGCGAACTGTTCCTGGGCGGCTTGCTGGACGGCATCGAGTTTCATGCGCAGAGAATCCGCTGACGGCGCGTCGCTCGCAAGTCGCGCTTACGATTCCGGGCGCAGCTTGAAATTGCGCGCGAGGAAAACATTGCCGTAACGCTCGTAACCGAATTTTTCGTAGAGCCCATGGGCATCCCGCGTGGCGAGAACCTGCCGGACATCGACGATTTCCGGATGATTGACGATCGACTCCACCAGCGCCCGACCCAGGCCGGTGCCGCGATGCGCGTCGTCCAGCACCACGTCGCAGATCCAGGCAAAGGTCACGCCATCGGTGACGGCGCGGGCAAAGCCCACCTGCGTGCCCCGCAGATAAGCTCCCACGCAGAGGGCGCGGGCGATGGATTTTTCCATCACGGCTCGCGGGCGCTCCCACGCCCAATAAGTGGCGTGAAGCAGCCGCTCAATGACATCGAGATCCAGCCGCGCGGGATCGTCGGAAATTTCGTACTCGCCGTGCGTGCGGGTGAAAGGAGACACGGCCGACGCTGCGATTACACGCGCTCGCGCAACGGCTCGAATCCCATGTCGAAGATGTTGACCGCATTCTCCATCATCGTCGGGATGCTCATGAGGAACGTCTCCCAATCCTGCTCATTGGTATATTGCGTGTCCCACATGATGAAAGCGGCGTCGGGCACGGCATTCGATTGCTCGATGAGGACGCGGATTTCTTTTTCCCAGTCCGCAATCTGCACGTAACCGAGCGTGGCCGGGCGGCCGACGAGCGGGCTGTAGGAAAAGTGGCCGAGCCAGCTATCGCGCTCCTCGGCGCTGGGAAACTTGGCGTGTACATGGGTGGAAAGCGCCGTGACCGTCGTCGGCGGGAAATCCATGAGCGCGTAGAAACGGTTCAGGGTCTGCTGGATGATCGTCCAGTCGCCGGCGGTGCGGGCGTTGCGCACGCCGAGCTTCACGCGGTCCGCCGTGCGGCTCAGCGTACCGTTCTCACCAAAGAATTGCGCGGACAATTCGTAGCCGTAGAGCTCGTCCCACTTCTTGAGCCGAATCTGATCGGGGCGCAGGCTGAGACCCTTGGCGGGATCGCAAACCTTGGCCCCGAAATCTTCCAAGTCCGCCTGCTTGATGCCAAGCGGCGCGGGAAAGGCAACGTCCACGTGGACGCCAAAAATATCTATGGGTACGACTTCCATGAGGCGGGGAAAATAATCGTGGTCGTCGGATTTTGCCATGTAGATTTTTGGTCGCGGTCAGATGCCCATGTTCGAGAGCGTGACGGCGAGCCGATCGACGATCTGCACCAGCCGCGGATGCGAAACCTCGAAGTCGCGCACCGAGGCGGCCAGGCCCTCGACTGCCTGGGCGGCTTCCTCGGGCTGTTCCTCGCGCCGCACGGCGGCCTGCACCGCGGCATCGGCGCTGCCGGCGATCTGGCCGACCGATTCGCCATGCGTCTGGGCCATGGGCGCCACCTCCACTTTCAAACGCGCCACCAAGTCCAGCAGCTCCTGCCGGGTGGCCTCGGGGATGTTGGCGGAGTTGCGAAGCGTGGCTTCGATTTGGGCGATGCGTTCGGGGATTTGGTCCATCTCGCCACACCTATACCTGCAAGTGACCCGCACGCCAACTACCGCGATCATCACGGAGACTCTTTTTTCTCCAAAGTTGCCCCCGTCAATCGTATCGTGCAGGAATGCAACTCCGCAGGTTCCTCCTCGTCGGTGCCGTCATGCTCGCCGGTGCGGCTTCCTGGGCCGCCGATCAACGCGGCGCTGAGCAAAGCAAAAAGGTCGTCTCCACGCACATCGTCGCTCCCGGGAACGCGAGCACGGATGGTGAGGCTATCGGCAATGTGCAGGTCATCTACGAGGACGGGACGAAGGATTTGTGGACGACCAAGGGCAACTGCTCGCTGCCCAAAGCCGCGCCCGACAGCACCGTGGGGTGGACAGTCCACGGGAACCCCGTGCACATCAACTCCGGCGATCCGATTCGCCCCAATCCGGAGCTCGTCGTCTGCCGGCAGGGAAAGGTGCTCGCGCGCATCCAGGCGTCGCTCCCGTTCATTGAGGATTGGCACTTTCTGGCAGAGGGCAAGCAAGTCGCGCTCCGCTGCCGCGGCGGACACGGGCCAGCGAACATCGAGTTGCACGACACCGCGACGGGGAAGCTCGTCACGACGTTGAAGGCCTACGACGAGAAGCTGCCGGCCTGGGCGAAGCCCCTGCGGGACGAGTAGACGCGCGCGGCTTAGATATGGATGGCGTGGCCGAGGGCCACTTCGGCGGCTTCACGGACGATCTCGCCGAGCGTAGGGTGGGCGTGGATGGTCGCCTCGATCTCATCCAGCGTCGCCTCGAGCGTGATGGCCAGGCCGAGCTCAGCGATAACTTCAGTCGCTTCCGCGCCAATGATGTGCGCGCCGAGGATTTCCCCGTGCGGCTCGCCAACGATCAGCTTCAAGAAGCCTTCGGGCTCGCCGATCGCGCGGGCTTTGCCGAGGGCCATGTAGGGGAATTTGCCGATCTTGTACTTCAGCCCCTTTTCCTTCGCCGCGCGCTCGGTCAGGCCCACGCTCGCGACCTGCGGCTGGCAGTAGGTGCACCCGGGGAAGGTGGTGACTTTCTTCGGCTTGAACTTCGGATTGAACATCCCTTCCACCGCCTGGACGGCCTCGTAGCTGGCGACGTGCGCGAGCCAGGGTGGCCCGATGATGTCGCCGGCGGCGTAGACGCCGGGGACAGTCGTCTGGTAGCGGTCGTCGGTCTTGAGGTAGCCTTTCACGAGCTCGAACTTGAGCGAACCAGCGGGTAGCACGGGCGCGACGCCGATGGCCACGAGCACGGCGTCAGCTTCGAGCACCTTTTCCACGTTCTTCGCGTCCGCGACGGTGATCTTCACGCCCTTGTCGCTCACTTCCGTCTTGGTCGTCTTGTGGTTCGTGAGGAGCGTGATGCCTTGCTTGACGAAGGATTTTTCCAAGGCCTGCGAGACCTCGGTGTCCTCGACGGGCAGAATGTTCGGCAGCATCTCGACGATCGTGACTTTCGTCCCGAACGCGTTGAAGAAATAGGCGAACTCCACGCCGATGGCGCCGGCGCCGATGATGATCATGGATTTCGGTTGCTCGGGCAGCGCAAGCGCTTCCTTGGAACCGATGACGGTGTTGCCCTTGAAATCGAGACCCGGCAGCGGGCGCGACACACAGCCGGTGGCGATGAGGACGTTCTTCGCGGTGTGCGTCTCGGTCTTGCCGTCGGCCAGCTTCACTTTCACTTCGCCGGCCTTGTCCATGGAGGCTTCGCCGCGGATGGAATCGATCTTGTTTTTCTTGAAGAGGAAATCGACGCCGGCGGTGCCTTTTTCGGACACGGTGCGCGAGCGCTTGAAGATGGCGCCCCAATCGTAGCTCAGGCCTTCGATCTTGAAGCCGAACTCCGTGGCGCGGTGCTTCATAGTGTGAAACAGCTCGGCGTTGCGCAGGAGCGCCTTGGTCGGGATGCAGCCGTAATTGTTGCAAGTGCCGCCGGTGCGCTCCTTGTCCACGCAGGCGACTTTCTTGCCGAGTTGCGCTGCTTTGATAGCGGCGACGTAGCCGGCCGGGCCGGCGCCGATGACGATGAGATCGTAGTTGGCCATAAAAATCTGGTATGAAAAGGTAGCACAGCGGTCGAGCCCAAGGCCGCCGCGAAAGCCTGCGAACATGCGGGCGCGACAGTAGCGGCGTCAAAAGGAAAGTGCGAAGAGTCGGGAGCGGCCCGTGCCATATGCTGACCCTCGTGGGCGAGAAGCGCCGTCTTGTCGGCTTCCAAAGGAGGGATTCTTCACTTAAAGAATGGTCGGACATTCGATTCCCCACTCCACCAGGAGGACCCTGCGCCGCAGCTCACCTCGTCGATCTCACCCCGACCCACTGCTCCCTCCCATGAAAAGCTCCTCCCTCTCCTGTTTGCCAGCCTCTTTTGCAGCCCATCTTTTGCCCATGCGCGCTTCATCCAGGCGATGGCATATGACCAACTCATGGCCAAATCAGATTTGGTCGCCATCGTGGTGCCGTATAGAACAAAGATCACGCAGGACGTCTTTCCGGGACACACCGCCGAGGACTCGTCGGAACTCTACGATGCGTTCAATACTGATCTCGAGATTTTGCAGGTGTTCAAGACCGATGAGCCGGCCAAAAAGGACGTCACCGTTCTTCACTTTCTTTATACCCTTCGGCCCCCGAAAACGCCCCGCAGGATTAATAACGGCTGCACATTCGTGAAATTCCTGGGCGAAGGCGCTCCGAAAAGTTTCGAAGCGATGGTTTTGAATCCCATTTATGGTGGGCAAAATACCGCGTGGCTGGCGTTCCTGAAACGCCGGCCGGATGGCCGCTACGAAGCCGTCACGGGTGATATCGATCCCTCTACATCCTTTCGTGCGCTGAAATGGGAGACATACGATTTTAGCGATCCGCCCGCGACTGCCGAAGCGGTTCTTCCGCAGCCCGTAAAGCCGGCCAGCAGCACAACGGGACCGGTCGCTTTTCGCAAATTGGCCTTCTATACCTTCGGCATTCTCGGTGGACTCCTCTTTGTCGCTGCTCCTTGGATTGTGCGTGGCTGCGCGGAGCCGCGCTGGCTTCGCAGTGCTCTTTGGCTGGCGGGTGCGGCGACGATCGTCTGGAGTGTGCTCGGGCTTATGCTGCTCTTTCGGGTCCCCGTTCTTACGCAACAGACATCCGCCGTGCTCCAGCACGCCAAGTTGATCGTCTCGGGAATTGCGATGGGCATTCTGGTGTTGATGTTCGCGTCCGGTGAGATGTTCAAGGCGCGGCGGGACCGGAAGACGAATTCCGGAACGACGGATTACGGTGCCGCGCTCCGGGCCCATCGAGTTTTTCGATCGCGGCGGATTACCTGTTCCACGAGCGGCCAAAACCCGTGTTTTAAAAAATCTCGCACCTTAAATCCGCCCCCTTTCTCTTTGCTCGAAGCCGGGATTGCGCATCCTCCCGGGGAGGCTGGAAATCTTGCCTTTACGGGTGGGATTCATGTCTTTTTTAATTTCACTGGGATCGAGTGGGATCGGTGGGATTATCTCTGTAAAGCGGGCGGGATCGGAGGTGGGAGGAGGAGTGAAAGCGCAAGAGAAGCCCGCCGGAGCGGCGACGGCCACTCTTCTCGATGGCTCACCAGCTTCGCCTCCGTGGCGGACGGTATTTTTGCCGGGCGAAACGCGGCGGCGCAAACGGGTTGAGCGGGATCTGTCTTCATCGCCCTATGGAAGCATAACTCGCGGTAAAAAGTGCATCGCCCCATTGGTTCCATTGGCTCCATTGCGGAAAATTTCCGTGCGCTGACCCGTTTCGCCCCGCTTTGCGGGGCGCGGCGATCCCGCAACGGCGGGACCGCGACTACAGCCCCCCCGGTGATGAAACTCAGACGAAAGAGAGGCTCGGGACCGCTGGATGACCGATTCTGGCGCTTTGTCCGGGCCGATTTACCTAAAATTGCGCTTCCAAGGCCCACGAAGCGATGATTTTGCGACTCAATCCTATTGAGAGTTGCACAATTCGCGACGGACGATTACATCATTCAGCCGCTCTTGCCGCCGCCTTTTATGGAAACTGCCGTTAAAGCCAAAGATCACGCCCTCGCGCCCATCAATTCCAAGCTCTCCAAAGAGGAGAAACTGGATCTGTTGCGCGGGATGTTGCGTATCCGCCGGTTCGAGCAGGAGGCGCTGCGGGAATACAACAGCGCCAAGATGGGCGGCTTTCTCCATCTGTATATCGGGCAGGAATCGGTGGCGGTGGGCGCCTGCTCCCTGATGGGCGACAACGATCACGTCATCACCGCGTATCGCTGCCACGGGCACGCGCTGGCGGTGGGCATGACGATGAACGAATGCATGGCGGAACTTTACGGCAAGGCGACCGGTTGCTCGAAGGGCAAGGGCGGCTCGATGCATTTCTTCGCGCCGGACAAGAATTTCTGGGGTGGCCACGGCATTGTGGCCGGCCAGACGCCGCTCGGCCTCGGCCTCGCCTACGGGCTCAAATACAAAGGCCTCAAGGGTGCGGCGATGTGCTTCCTCGGGGACGGTGCGGTCAACCAGGGCTGCTTCTACGAGTCGCTGAACATGGCCTCGCTTTTCGAGCTTCCGGTTATCTACGTCATCGAGAACAACAAATACTCGATGGGGACGAGCCTGGAGCGTTCCTCTGTCGTCAAAGATTGCCTCGCCCAACGCGGCGAGGCTTTTCTTGTCGACTGGGCGCAGGCGGGTGGCGAGGACATCTACGAGGTGCGCGCGGCGGTGCAGACGGCGATCGAGCGGGCGCACACCAAATCGAAGCCGACGATTCTCGAGCTCGATACCTATCGTTATTACGGCCATTCCGTCGCCGATGCGAACCACAAGGGCGGCTACCGCTCAAGCGACGAAATCGAGGCCTACAAGAAGGATCACGATCCCATCCAGCTCTTCAAGCGGCGGTTGATCGCGGAAGGCATCCTGACCGAGGAGGAATTCGAGAAGATGAGCGAGGACACGAAGCGGGAGGCGAAGGCCAGCGTGCAATTTGCCGAGGAGAGCCCGCTGCCCGAGGACAGCGCGATTTTTGAGGACGTTTATTTTGAAGTCGACCGGCAGACGGAAGCGGGTCGCACGGGCAAACACTTTTTTCACGATTAATCCATGGCACTGATCGAATATCGCGACGCACTCAACCAAGCCTTCGCCGAGGAAATCGAGCGCGACCCGAATGTCGTGCTGATCGGCGAGGAAGTGGCCCAGTACGACGGCGCTTACAAGGTGACGAAGGGCCTGTGGAAGAAATTTGGCGACAAGCGCGTAGTCGACACGCCGATTTCCGAGGCGGCCTTCATCGGCATGGGTGTCGGCGCGAGCATGCTCGGCCTGCGTCCCGTGATGGAGCTCATGTTCTGGAGCTTCTCTACGGTGGCCTACGACCAGATCGTGAACAACGCCGCGCAGATCCGCTACATGAGCGGCGGGCTCATCAATTGCCCGATCGTCATCCGCGGCCCCGCGAATGGCGGCACGAATGTCGGTGCCACGCACTCGCACACCCCGGAAAGCTGGCTCGCCAATATTCCCGGGCTCAAGGTCGTGAGCGCGGCGACGGCGTATGATGCCAAGGGCCTGATGAAGACGGCCATCCGCGACAACGATCCCGTGATGTTCATGGAGAACACGCTGCTCTACGGCGAAAAGGGCGAAGTGCCGGAGGAAGAATATCTCATCCCGCTCGGCAAGGCCGACATCAAGAAAGAGGGCAAGGACATCACACTCATCGCCCACGGCCGTGCTGCGCTGACCGCGCTGAAGGCGGCGGAATTGCTGGCGGCGGAGCATGACATCGATGCCGAAGTGATCGACCTGCGGAGCATTCGCCCGCTCGATGAAGACGCGATCCTCGCCAGCGTGCGCAAGACGCATCGCGCGGTGCTGGTCGATGAGAACAAGCCCTTCTGCGGCGTGAGCGCGCAGATCGCGGCGATGTTGCAGGAGAAAGCTTTCGACGATCTCGACGCGCCGGTGCTGCGCGTCACCGCGCTCGATGCCCCCGCAATCTACTCGCCGAAGGTCGAGCCGAAGCAGCTCCCGCGTCCGCAGGACGTGATTGCGAAAGTGCTGAGCATCTGCTGAGCGATTTGATTTACCGCCGAGGCGCGGAGGCGCAGAGGGAGGGAAAGGCGAGACTACAATGAGACGACAGCGCCTCCAATTGTCCCATAGTCTCCCTGTCTGTTGGTCTCTTCAGCCCCTCCGCGCCTCCGCGCCTCGGCGGTAAATCCCATCCCGCCATTTCCGAGAGCCTCTTTTCGGTCCACGCTTGGGCATATCGTATTCGCGAACGGTCTGCTAAACTTCGTTCATGTTTCGCCCTATCTTCTTTCTTTGCATCCTGACCGCCGCGGTTCATGCGGAGACATTTCCGATCGTAGAGACGGAAACGGGTTTCCTGGTGGGGGCGGCGGGCGGTGGCAAATGGCTCCCGGTCGAGAAGGCCAAAGGGACGGTGAAGGGCGGGGAGCAGTATCGCATTTACAGCCTCACGGAGAAGCTGGGCGTGGCGAAGGGCAGCAAGCCGAAGTCGGCGGATGAACCCTGTCCGGATCAGCAGATCGTGACTCTCACCCCGAAGCCACCGGAAGGCGCCATCGCCGTGGCCGCTCCCTGGAATGCCATG